>JBIODO010000253.1:0-6099 GCA_044445225.1 Burkholderiales bacterium | reverse complement strand
CCCGACGAGGCGCTCGCCTACCGCATCCTCGCGCTCAACACCGAGAAGGCCCACAACCTCAAGGACCGCAGCCTCGAGGTGATCCGCATGGCGCGCGCGCTCGCCAAGCGCGAGCCCCGCTGCCGCGAGACCGACTACAAGGACCAGTTCGAGGCCGCCGAGCTGCTGACGCTCGGCATTGCCTACCTCTCGACGCCGCGGTTCGCCGGCGGGGCCTACAGCTCGTTCCTCAGGAAGGTCGACCGCTTCAGCGACCGGACGCTGGCCGCGAGCCTCAGGGACCGCGCCGGCTACGCCGACCGGCTGCAGGTGATCGACGCCGAGGTCAAGAAGATCATCGCCGCGCTCACGGCACGCGGCTTCAAGTCACCGTACCTGCGCAGCTACGTCGTCGCCCGCATCAACCCGGTGCGCTTCAGCAAGCAAAAGCCGGGCGAGAAACAGCCGGCGATGCCGATCGGCCAGGCGCTGACGCGCATGACGGCCGCCGCGAAGGGGTTCAAGCTGGAGTCCGTGTCGAGCGCCGACCTCGCGTGGGTGGCGGTGGGCGCCGGCGCGAGCGACTAGCATGGCGGGCCCGGTGAGCGGGCGGACAGGAGCATCTGCATGGCACACGTCACGGTCATCAGCGAGTTCAAGTACATGCAGCAGGTCGTTTCCGGCCGCCATCGCCTGACGGCCGACGAGCCGGCGGCGCTCGGCGGCGGCGACTCGGGCCCCTCGCCCTACGAGCTGCTGCTCGCGAGCCTTGGCGCCTGCACGTCGATCACGCTGCGCATGTACGCCGGCCGCAAGGACTGGGAGCTCGGCAAGATCACGGTCGGGCTGCGCTACGCCAAGGGTGCCGATGGCAAGGAGCGCATCGACCGGCGGATGTCGTTCTCCAAAGCGCTGACGCCCGAGCAGAAGGCACGCCTGCTCGAGATCGCCGGCAAGACGCCCGTGACGCGGACGCTGCTCCACGGCCTCACGATCGATTCCACGGTCGTCGACCCACCAACCGTGGCGTCGCCGGGCTAGACAGCAGGTTCAGGCGTTCGGCACCCGCGCTGGCAGGTACTTCCCGACCTCGCGTCGGGCGATGTCCCGGCGGTGCACTTCGTCCGGTCCGTCGGCGAGGCGCAGCGTGCGCACCTGCGCGTACATCGCCGCGAGCCGTGGATCGGTCGTCACGCCGGCACCGCCAAAGCCCTGTATCGCATCGTCGATGACCTTGAGTGCCATGACCGGCGCCTTGACCTTGATCATCGCGATCTCGGTGCGCGCGGCCTTGTTGCCGGCCACGTCCATCATCCAGGCGGCCTTCAGCGTCAGCAGGCGGGCGCACTCGATGTCGATGCGCGCATCGGCGATCCGTTCCTCCCACACCGAGTGCTCGATGATGCGCTTGCCGAAGGCGACGCGGCTCAGCAGCCGCTTGCACAGCAGCTCGAGTGCCCGCTCGGCAATGCCGATGGTGCGCATGCAGTGATGGATGCGTCCGGGGCCGAGGCGACCCTGGGCGATCTCGAAGCCCCGGCCCTCGCCGAGGATCATGTTGGTGGCCGGCACCCGCACATTTTGCAGCAGCACCTCTGCGTGGCCGTGCGGCGCATCGTCGAAGCCGAACACCGGCAGCATCCGCACGATCTTGACCCCGGGCGCATCGGCGGGCATGAGGATCTGCGACTGCTGCTGGTGGACGGCGGCCGTCGGGTCGCTCTTGCCCATCACGATGCAGATCCTGCAGCGCGGGTCGCCGAGCCCCGATGACCACCACTTGCGGCCGTTGATGACGTAGTCCGCGCCGTCGCGGCGGATGCTGGTCTCGATGTTGGCGGCATCCGAGGAGGCAACCGCCGGCTCGGTCATCAGGAACGCCGAACGGATCGTGCCCGCCAGCAGCGGCTCCAGCCACTGCTGCTTCTGCGCCTCGCTGCCGTAGCGCTCGAGCACTTCCATGTTGCCGGTGTCGGGCGCCGAGCAGTTCATCGCCTCGGCGCTGAGCGGATAGCGGCCCATGATCTCGCACAGCGGCGCGTACTCCAGGTTGGTGAGTCCGAAGCCGTGCTTCGACTCGGGCAGGAACAGGTTCCACAGGCCCGCGGCCTTGGCCTTTTCCTTCAGCGTCTCCATCGTCTGCGTGTGCTGCCAGGGGTTGCCGGCGGCGCGGAACTTGGCCATCTCGTCCTTGAACGACTGCTCTGCCGGGATGACGTGCGTCTGCACGAAGTCCGTCACGCGGCGCTGCAACTCGACGACTTTCGGTGTGGGTGAGAAGTCCATGCGGCCTCCTGGTTGGGCGGTGTTCGATCGTGCGGGCGATGCTAGCAGGCCACCGCCGCACGACAATCACATGCGCGACAGTGTCACGCCGGGTCCGGCACCGCCATGCCGGCGTCACAATCGATGCGCACAACGACGACACGATGACCTCGGACCTCAAGCTGCGCGTCGGCCGCGCGATCACGCCCGAGCAGTTCGAGCTGCTCGGCGACGAGCAGCTTGTTCGCCTGCTGCCGCGCGCGGTGCGCGAGTTCTTTCCCGGCAAGGACTTCTGCGCCGACGGCAGCTTCTACCTGCACGACGGCACCGCATGGAGCTTCTTCAAGGCCGGTTTCGTCGACGAGTGACGGCGCCCTGTCCAGCCGTCGGGTGACGCCTGCGCGACGGGGCAAACGCCATTGACAGGGCGCAGCGGCCGCCCAAGATGCAGCCAAGCGGAATCGCGTTGCGCGACGCAGAACCAGGAGCCCCGATGGATCTGAACTTCAGCGCCGAGGACGCGGCGTTTCGCGACGAGGTGCAGCGCTTCGTTGCCGAGCAGTTGCCGGCCGACATCCGGCGCAAGGTGGTCAACGCGCAGCGGCTCGAGCGTGAAGACTACCTGCGCTGGCAGCGCATCCTGCACGCGCGCGGCTGGGGCGCGCCGAGCTGGCCGAGCGAGCATGGCGGCCCGGGCTGGAGCGCGGTGCAGCGCCACCTGTTCGATGAAGCGTGTTTCGCCGGCGGCGCGCCGGGGCAGATCAGCTTCGGGCTGAAGATGGTGGCGCCAGTGATCATGCGCTTCGGCACGCCCGAGCAGCAGCAGCGCTTCCTGCCGCGCATCGCCGATGGCACGCACTGGTGGTGCCAGGGCTACTCCGAGCCGGGCGCGGGATCCGACCTCGCATCGCTGCGCACGCGCGCCGTGCGCGACGGCGACCACTACGTCGTCAACGGCCAGAAGACCTGGACCACGCTGGCGCAGCATGCCGACTGGGTGTTCTGCCTGGTGCGCACCGACCCCGACGCGCGCAAGCAGGAGGGCATCTCGTTCCTGCTGATCGACATGCACTCGCCTGGCATCACGGTGCGCAAGATCGAGCTGATCGACGGCGAGCAGGAGGTCAACGAGGTTTTTTTCGACAACGTGCGCGTGCCGGTGGAGCAGCGCATCGGCGAAGAGAACCAGGGCTGGACGTGTGCCAAGTTCCTGCTCGGCCACGAGCGCACCGGTGCGGCGTCGCTCGGCGTGTCGAAGGCCAAGTTCGGCGCGCTGCTGCGCGTGGCGCGCCAGGCGCCGGGCGACGACGGCCGGCCGCTGATCGAGAACGCGCGCTTTCGCGATCGGCTGGCGCAGGTGCAGCTCGAGCTGATGGCGCTCGAGGTCACGGTGCTGAAGGTGATGTCCGCCAAGCGCAACGCGCCGGGGCCCGAGGCCTCGGTGCTCAAGCTCAAAGGCTCCGAGATCCGCCAGTGGCTCACCGAATTGCACATGCTCGCGCTCGGCCCCTATGCCGCGCCGCACCTGCCGGAGTTGCTGGCACCGGATCATTCGCTGACGCCGCTCAATGATCTGCTCGCGGGCGCGGGTGCCGCGGCCACCGGGCAGTACCTGAACTTCCGCAAGGCCACGATCTACGGCGGCAGCAACGAGGTGCAGCGCAACATCATCGCCAAGCAGTTGCTCGGGCTGTAGAGCAGGAGAGACGATTGAACTTCGAATACAGCGACGAGCAGCGCGCGCTGCACGAGAGCCTGACGCGCTGGCTCGACAAGCACTACACGTTCGCGCAGCGGCGTGAACGGCTGCAGGCCACGAGCGCAACGGACGACACCACCTGGCACACGCTGGCCGAGATGGGCCTGCTGGCGCTGCCGCTGCCCGAGGCGCGCGGCGGACTCGACGGCGACAGCGTCGACGTGGCCGGTGTGATGGCGATTCTCGGCGCGAAAGGGGTGCTCGAGCCGTATCTGCCCACCGTGCTGGCGGCACGCCTGCTGGCCGACACCGGCACGCCGGCGCAGTGCGACCGTTGGCTGCCCGACGTGGCGCAGGGCCGGCTGCGTCTGGCATTCGCGCACGGCGAACCCGGCACGCGCCACGCGCGCACTCGCGTGGCGACCGCGGCCACGCGCGAAGGCGACGGCTGGCGGCTCGACGGCCACAAGGCGGTGGTGGTCGGCGCGCCGCAGTCAAAACTGCTGGTGGTGTCGGCGCGCGTGTCGGGCGCCATCGATTCGAGCGCGGGGCTGGCGCTGTTCGCGGTCGATGCCAACGCACCGGGCATCGAATTGCGCAGCTACCGCAATCACGACGGGCAGCTGGCGGCCGACGTGCTGTTGCGCGACGTGCGGGTGCACGATGGGCAGCGGCTCGGTGTGGCCGGCGACGCCGCGGCGGCGATCGAGCACGCGCTCGACCGCGGCGCGGCGGCGGTGTGCGCCGAGGCGGTTGGCATCATGCGGGCGATGAACGACACCACGCTGGAGTACCTGAAGACGCGCAAGCAGTTCGGCGTGGTGATCGGCAGCTTCCAGGCGCTGCAACACCGCATGGCCGACATGGTGGTGGCCACCGAGCAGGCCGCGTCGATGGCGTTGATGGCAGCGGCCAAGGCCGATTCACACGACGCCGCCGAGCGTGCGCAGGCGGTGTCGGCGGCCAAGGCCTACGTCGGGCAGCAGGCGCGTTTCGTCGGCCAGCAGGCGATCCAATTGCACGGCGGCATGGGCATCACCGACGAGATGATGGTGTCGCACCTGTTCAAGCGGCTGACGCTGATCGAATCGAGCTTCGGCGACACCGACCATCACTTCGAGCGCGTCAGCGCGGCGCTGCTGAGCGCCTGACGCGGGCGATGTGTCATCCGCATTGCGGATGACAGCGGCGCACCCTCGCACGTAGCCTGCACAGCGTCAGGTCTGTGGGGGTAGCGACCATGACATCGAAGCGAGCGGTGGTGCGTGGCGTGCTTTGCGCCTGGCTGGTGGGTTGCGCCACCGCGTCGGTGCGGGCTCACGTGCCGGCAGGGCCTGATGTCGTGCTTGTGCACGCCTTCAGAATTCCCGATGGTGATTCGTGGGGAAGGATCGCGATCGATCTCTCCTCCGGCAGTTGGCGCGTCGGCGGCCCCGACGGCCCCGTGGCGGGCGAAGCGCAACTGCGTCAGGCACTGCGCGCGCTGGAGGCGGTGGAGGTGGGCGGGCGCTGCGCCGGATGGGTCGATGGCGCCACCGCCTACCCTTGCGGCTTCTCGCTGCGCGACATCGATTGGGCCGGCGTGGTGGCGCAGCGCTATGCGGCGATCGCCGTCGACCAGCAGTCGGTGGTGGTGGCGGCGGCGCGCGCCGATGTCGACATGACGGCGGAGCAGCACGCCGCGTTGGTGACCGCTTCGCCGCGGGCCGACGACGAACGTTTCGTCGCGCTGCGCCTGCCATGGAGCTACCTGGGCGACAAGGGCCAGACCTACGGCGGCACGCTGCAGTTCGAGATTCGCGCGCTCTCCAATGGGCTGGCGCCGTCGACGTTCGATCGCAGCAGCGGCCTGATCGTGTTGCGTGCCAGACTGCTGGGTGAGCGCAGCTGACTCGCTGCCGCGGCGTCTGCGCACCGCAGCAGCGCCATCTGCGATACCGCTACGATCGCAGCTGGTGCTGCGCCATCGTGCGAGCGGCGCGGTGACTCAATCCTTCAACGGGAGCTCGTGATGCCGTTGGCTGCTGCGCTCGATGCCGAGTCCACCTACACGGCGCACGCGATCCGCTATGCGCACCTGGCCGAGCGGCGACGCCAGGAGAACTTCGTGCCTGCCGACGCGCACGATGCGCCGATGCCGCTGGACTATTTCGTCT
>JBIODO010000252.1:0-6154 GCA_044445225.1 Burkholderiales bacterium | reverse complement strand
TAGCAGCCGCGAGCCCCTTGCACCGGCCGCTGGTGCACCGCGATCACCGCGGCGTCGCCTTGCCTGAGCGGCAGCACCATCGCGCGCGATTGCATGCGCGGGCGCTGCTCGGTCATCACGAACTCGCCGCCTTCGAAGTCGCGGCCCGGTTCGCTCAGCAGCAGCACCAGTTGCAGCGGGAACACATGCTCGCCGTAGAGATCCTGGTGCAGGCAGTTGTAGTCGCCGGCCTCGTAGTGCAGCAGCAGCGGCGTGGGCTTGGTCTGGCCCGCGGCGTGGCAGCGGGCGATGAAGTCCGCGTGTGAGTCCGGAAAGCGCACGGCGTCGCCCAGCGCCTCGTGCCAGCGGTTGGCCATCGGCGCGAGGCGCTCGTAGAACAGCGCGCGCAACGCATTGATCAGCGGCGGCAACGGATAGCGCCAATAGCGGTACTCGCCTTGGCCGAAGCCGTGGCGCGACATCACCACGCGGCTCCTGAACAGGTCGTCACGCGTGTACAGCGCCGCCAGGGCCTCGCATTGCGCACGCGTCAGCAGGCGCTCGATCGTCGCAGCGCCCTGCGTGTCGAGTTCGGCGGCGACGTGGCGCCAGTCAATGCTGGAGATTCGCGAGTGAAGGTCGTCCGCCTGCGCTGGGAAGCCGTCGCGTGCATTCATGTGGGCAGGGTACCGTGCGCCGAGCGATGCGCTGGCCGCAAACGGACCTGCAATTGATGGGGTTGATGCGCCGGCGGCGTCAGCCGCGCTCGGACTTCACCCAGGCCAGCGTGTCGGCCAGCGCGCGTTGCGTGCTGTCCAGCATCGCATCGATCTCGGCTTCGCTGATGATCAGTGGCGGCGAGAACGCGATGATGTCGCCGCCGAGCGCGCGAGTGATCAAGCCGTGCTCTTGCGCCCGCCGCACGAAGTACGCGCCGACCCCGCGCTTGGGATCGAAAGGCTTGCGCTGCTTGGGATCCTCGGCGAGCTCGATGGCGCCGATCAACCCGAGGCCGCGCACGTGGCCGACGATCTCGTGGCCCTCGAAGCGGCGCAGGCCTTGCTGCAACCGCGGCGCCACACGGCGCACGTGGCCGATGACGTCGTCGGTCTCGTAGATCTTCAGCGTCTCCAGCGCCACCGCGCAGGCCAACGGGTGGCCGCTGTAGGTGTAGCCGTGGCCGAAGCTGCCCACCACGGCGCTGGCATCGGCCACCACCTGGTAGATGGCGTCGCTCACGTACAGCGCCGACATCGGCACGTAGGCCGAGGTGAGCATCTTGGCCACCGTGACCAGATCGGGCTTGAGGTTGAACACTTGCGAGCCAAACGGCAGGCCCAGGCGGCCGAACCCGGTGATCACCTCGTCGGCGATCAGCAAGATATCGTGCTGCTTCAGAATCTGCTGCATGCGCTCGAAGTAGCCGGTTGGGGGTATGACCACGCCGCCGGCGCCCATCACCGGTTCGGCAATGAAGGCGGCAATCGTTTCGGGGCCTTCGCGCTGGATCGTCTCTTGCAGTTCGCGCGCCAGCCGCTCGACGAACGCACTCTCGCTCTCGCCCGTCTGCGCGTACTGGTAGTGGTGCGGGCAGCCGACGCGCACGATGCCCGGCAGCGGCAGATCGAAGTGCTCGTGCATCATCGGGATGCCCGACATCGATGCCGCAGCGGCCGTCACGCCGTGGTAGCCCTTGACGCGCGCGATGATCTTCTTCTTGAGTGGCCGGCCGCGTGCATTGTTGTAGTAGTGCACGAGCTTGAACGCGGTGTCGTTGCTCTCCGAGCCCGAGTTGGCGAACAGCACGCGCGCATTGGGGATCGGCGACCAGCGCGCCAGCGCCTGCACCAGATCCGTCACCGGCCCGGGCACCTTGCCGGAGAACGCGTGGTAGTACGGCAGCGTCTTCATCTGCCGCGCAGCGGCGTCGGCCAGCCGCGTCTCGCTGAAGCCGAGCGACGCGCACCACAGCCCGGCCATGCCCTCGATGTAGCGTTTGCCGTGCTCGTCGATCACGTGCACGCCGTCGCCGCGCACGATGACCAGCGGCCCCTCGCGCTCGAGCTGGCGCAATTGCGTGTACGGATGCAGGTGGTGGGCGATGTCGCGCTGCGCGGCGGGCGTGAAGGTCGTCGTCATGCGGGCTTTCGATGAGTCGCCTTGCATTATCGGGTGGGCCGCGGCGCCACAATGGCGGCCTTTCAGCCCGCACTGGCGAAACGAAGATGACAACTGAAACCAACCCGGCGCCTGCGCCCGACACGCAGCGGCGCGCGCTGGCGCTCGCGATGTCGGCGCTGCTCGCAGCGTCGGCTGCGCCGTGGGCGGCGGCACAGACCGCTTCGACCACGCCGATCAAGCTGATCGTGCCGTTCACGCCCGGCACCGGCATCGACCTGATCGCGCGCCAGGTCGGCCCCAAGCTGGCCGAGCGGCTGGGTCGGCCGGTGATCATCGACAACCGGGCCGGCGCCTCCGGCAACCTCGGCACCGAGGCGGTGGTGCGCGCCGCCCCCGACGGCACGACGCTGCTGGTCACGGTCAACACGCTGGTGATGAACCGCGCGCTGTACCCGAACCTGCCGTTCGACCCGGTGCGCGATCTCGACCCGGTTACGCTCACCAGTTGGGGCCAGTTGCTGCTGGTGGCGAGCGCGAAGTCGAGCATCACCAGCGCGCAGGATCTGATCAACCGCGCCAAGGCCAGGCCGGGCGCGCTGAACTATGGATCGCCGGGCAACGGCACGCCGCACCACCTGGCGATGGAGTTGTTGAAGCAGCAGGCGCAGGTCTTCATCACCCACATCCCCTACCGCGGCACCGGCCCCGCGCTGACCGACCTGCTGGGCGGCCAGATCGACGTGATGTTCCTGCCGATCCACGTGGCGCTGCAGCACGTGAGGGCCGGCAACCTGCGCGCGCTGGCGATCAGCAGCGACAAGCCGCACCCGCTGTTGCCCGAGGTGCCGCCGTTGCGCGAGCTCAACCTGGGCAATCTCGACGTCGACATGTGGTACGGCGTGCTGGCGCCCAAGGGCACGCCGCAAGCGCTGCTCGACCGCTTGAATGCCGAGTTGAAGTCGATCCTGGCGCTGCCCGAGGTGCGCAGCGCGTTCGAGACGCAGGGCATGACGCCCGCGCACAGCAGCGCGCAGGAGTTCGGCACGTTGATCGAGCGCGACGCGGCGCGTTGGGCCCAACTGATCAAGGCCCAGCACATCCGCCCGGATTGACTTCGCGGTGACTCCCCGGCTCGACATCGCCATCATCGGCGCCGGCCTCGGCGGCCTGACCGCCGCGGCCGCGCTGCTGCAGCGCGGGCACCGCGTGCGCCTTGCGGAACAAGCGCCCGCGCTCGGCGAGGTCGGTGCCGGCATCCAGATGAGCGCCAATGCGATGAAGGTGCTCGATCGGCTGGGCTTGCGCGCGGCGCTGGAGCCGCGCGCGGTGCGGCCCAAGGCGTTCGAGTTCCGCCGCTTCAACGATGGCGAGTTGCTGCACCGCCTGCCGCTGGGCGAGCCTCACGAGCAGCTGCACGGAGCGCCGTACTTTCAATTGCACCGCCACGACCTGCACGATGCGTTGCGCGCCGCCGTGCAAGCGCTCGATGCGCAGGCGCTGGTGCTGGATGCGCGCGCCGTGGCGTTGCATGAAACCGTGGATGCGGTCGGCGTGTCGTTCGAGCGCGGCAACCCCTGGCGCACCGATCTCGTAATCGGCGCCGACGGCGTCAAGTCGATGGTGCGCCGGCACACCGTCGGTGCCGACGACCCGGTGTTCACCGGCCAGGTGGCGTGGCGCTGTACGGTGCCGATCGAGCGCATCGCACCAGCGCTGCGCACCGACGTCGTGTCGACCGTCTGGTGCGGGCCGCGCAACCATGCGGTCACCTACTACTTGCGCGGCCGCAACCTGCTCAGTTTCGTCGGTTGTGTCGAGCGCGAGGCCGACGAGGAGTCGTGGTCCACGCGGCGGCCGTGGCACGAGCTGAGCGACGACTACGCCGGATGGCATCCGATGGTCCGTGCAGTGATCGATGCGGTCGACCGCGAACAGTGTTTTCGCTGGGCGCTCAATCGCCGCACGCCGGTCGAGCGCTGGAGCAGCGCGCGCGTCACGCTGCTGGGCGACGCGGCGCACGCGACGCTGCCCTACATGGCGCAGGGCGCGGCGATGGCGATCGAAGACGCGGCTGTGCTGGCGCGCGCCCTCGACCTCGATGCGCCGCTGGCCGAGCAGTTGGCGATCTACCACCGTCATCGCAGCCCGCGCACCGCGCGCGTGATCCGCGAGTCCGACGAGATGGGTGAGCTGTACCACATCGCCGATGCGGCGACGATGCGCCAAGCCTTCATCGACCGCGACATCGCGCGCTCTCGCAACGAGTGGCTCTATCCGTACGATCCGTGGACAGTGCCACTGACGTGATCCCTTCGCGCCACCCCAGTGGCGCGTCCCCAAGTGGATACCGCGGATCCGGCTTTGCCGGTCCGCTGGTATCGCCCCCTTGAGGGGGAAGCGGCCGCCAGGCCGCTTCGGGGTGGGCCTAATACCGCCCGTTGATCCCCGCCATGCGCAGCAGCCAGTTGGCGCACCACGCGACGAAGCCGCGCAGCACCACCGGCCGCCAGCCGACGCCGCGCGTCTCATCGGTGACCTCGCGCGACGCGGCCACCGCGAGGTCGAAGCGCTGCGACAACTCGTTCGTGAACGCCTCGTCGCGCACGATCACGTTGGCCTCGAGGTTGAGCAGCAGCGACAGCGGGTCGATGTTCGAGCTGCCGACGGTGGCCCACTGCCGGTCGGCCAGCGCCGCTTTGGCGTGCAAAAAGGCCGGCGTGTATTCGAAGATGCGGATGCCGTGGCCGCGCAACTCGTCGTACAGCACCTGCGCCGCCAGCGCGGCGAACCGGTAGTCGATCTTGCCCTGCAGCAGCAGGCGCACGCGCACGCCGCGCTGCGCGGCGCGGATCAGCGCGCGCCGAAACAGCCGCCCCGGATAGAAGTAGGCCGTCACCAGGTCGACCCGTTCGCGCGCGCGCAGCACAGCCTCGATGTACGCGCGCTCGATCGACCGGCGCCGGCGCAGGTTGTCGCGCACGACGAAGGCCACATTCACCGGCGCCGCCGCGTCGCCGGGCGCCCGCAGCGTTGTCGGCGCCACCAGGCGCAGCCGTTGCAGCAGGCGGCGCGCACGCGCCAGCGGCTGCGCGCTGCGGGCCAGCGCCCTCACCTCCTCGCGCCAGTCGGCACCCAGCGCGGCGCGGCTCCACACCGCACGCGCGGCCTGGGCCACGCTGGCGGCCACCGGCCCTCGCACCTCGACCGCAAAGTCCAGTCGTGGCGCGTCGGACAGGCCGTGGCGCAGGTCGATGCGGTCGTCGATGATGTTGATGCCACCAACAAAAGCCACCTCGCGATCCACCGCGCACAGCTTGTGGTGCAAGCGGCGCAATTGGCCCGGCTGCAGCAGGCTCCACCAGCGATCCACCGGGCGGAACACGGCCAGCTCGACCGCAGGTTGCGGCATCCATTCGTGCAGGCGGGCGAGCGTGGCCTTCGAGCCGAAGCCGTCGACCACCACGCACACCCGCACGCCGCGGCGGCCGGCCTCGGCAAGTGCGGCCGCCATCGCGCTCGCCCCATCGTCGTCGTGAAAGATGTAGGTCGAGAGCCACACCTCATGGCGCGCCTGGCCGATGGCCTCGCGCATGGCCGGGAACAGCTCGTCGCCGCCTTGCAGCAGGCGAACGCGGTTGCCGCTCAGGAACTGCGGCGCGCCGCGGCGCGGCCACACCGTGTCTGCCGCCGGTGGGTCCTGCACGGGCACCAGGTCGGTTGCCATGATCAATCGAGCTCGAGCTCGACCACCAGCGGCAGGTGGTCTGACATGCGCGCCCAGGTCGCACCGCGCGGCACCTCTTGCAACAGGCAGCGAAAGCCGCGCATGTAGACCCGGTCCAGTGCAAACACCGGCACCCGCGATGGAAAGGTCGGCCGCACGCCGCCGCCATGCAGCGTGGCGCGCCTCAGCCCGATGCTGCGCATCGGCGTGTCCAGCCGCTCGCTCCAGTCGTTGAAGTCGCCGGCCACCAGCAGCGGTGCGCCACGCGGCACGAACTGTGCAATGAAGCGCGACAGATACTGCACCTGCTGCAGGCGCCCGCTGTGGGTG
>JBIODO010000251.1:0-6251 GCA_044445225.1 Burkholderiales bacterium | reverse complement strand
TGCAGCACCGCGGCAACCTGTCGCCGATCAGCCTGGGCATCGGCGAACCGCGGCACGCCACGCCGGCGTTGATCGAGCAAGCCATCACCAGCTCACTGAAAGGCCTGTCGGTGTATCCACCCACCATCGGCGAGCCTCGATTGCGCGAGGCCTGCGCCGCATGGCTCACGCGCCGCTATGGGGTGCGCGTGGATCCGGCGACGCAATTGCTGCCGGTCAACGGCTCGCGCGAAGCACTGTTCGCACTCGCGCAGGTGGTGCTCGATGCGTCGCGCGACGGCGCCACCGTGGTGTGCCCCAACCCGTTCTATCAAATCTACGAGGGCGCTGCACTGCTGGCCGGCGCTCGCACCGCGTTCGTCAACAGCGACCCGGCCCGCAATTTCGGCGTCGACTGGTCGCAGATCGATGCCGCCACTTGGTCGCACGCGCAGCTGGTGTACGTGTGCTCGCCGGGCAATCCCACCGGTGCGGTGATGCCGCTGTCCGAATGGCGCGCGTTGTTCGAGCTGTCCGACCGCCACGGCTTCGTGATCGCCAGCGACGAGTGCTATTCGGAGATCTACTTTCGCGACGAGGCCGACGGCGGCGCGCCGCTCGGCGGCCTGCAGGCGGCGCTCGCTCTGGGGCGCGACGACTTTCGCAACCTGGTGATGCTGACCTCGTTGTCCAAGCGCTCCAACGTGCCGGGCATGCGCTCGGGTTTCGTCGCCGGTGACGCCCAGATCATGAAGTCGTTCCTGCTGTACCGCACCTACCACGGCAGCGCGATGAGCCCGGTGGTGCAGGCGGCCAGCGTGGCCGCGTGGAGCGACGAGGAACACGTGAAGGCCAACCGCGCGCTGTACCGCGACAAGTTCGCACAGGTGACGCCGCTGCTGCAGCAGGCGCTCGACGTGCAGTTGCCAGACGCTGGCTTCTACCTGTGGGCCGCCGTGCCCAAGCCAAACGGCGCCGATACCGCCGGCGACGACATCGCCTTCGCGCGCGGCCTGCTCGCTCAATACAATGTGACCGTGCTGCCTGGCAGTCTGCTGGCGCGCGAAGCGCACGGCGTCAACCCCGGCCGCGGCCGCATCCGCATGGCCCTGGTGGCACAGGCCGCCGAATGCCTCGAAGCCGCGCAACGCATCGTCAACTACACACAACGGCTCTAGGGCCGAACATCCATGAGCGAATCTGCCCAATCGATCATCGACCTGGCCTGGGAGGGCCGCGCCGCGCTGAATCCCACCAACGCCGACCCTCAGATCCGCGAGGCGGTGGAGCAGACCATCGCCGACCTCAACAAAGGACGCATCCGCGTGGCCGAGCGGCGCGGCGTCGGCGATTGGCACGTGAACCAGTGGATCAAGAAGGCCGTGCTGCTGAGCTTCCGGCTCAACGACAACCGCGCCATGCATGCCGGCGATCTCGGTTTCTTCGACAAGGTGGGCACCAAGTTCGCCCACCTCGACGATGCGCAGATGCGCGCCACCGGCGTGCGTGTGGTGCCGCCCGCGGTGGCGCGGCGCGGCAGCTTCATCGGCAAGAACGTGGTGCTGATGCCCTCTTACGTGAATATCGGCGCCTACGTCGACGAAGGCACGATGGTCGACACCTGGGCCACCGTGGGCTCGTGCGCGCAGATCGGCAAGAACGTGCATTTGTCCGGTGGCGTGGGCATCGGCGGCGTGCTCGAGCCGCTGCAAGCCAACCCGACCATCATCGAAGACAACTGCTTCGTCGGTGCACGCTCCGAAGTGGTCGAAGGCGTGATCGTCGAAGAGAACTCGGTCATCAGCATGGGCGTGTTCATCAGCCAGAGCACCAAGATCTACGACCGCCTGACGGGAGAAATTCAGTATGGCCGGGTGCCGGCCGGCTCGGTGGTGGTGAGCGGCTCCTTGCCTGCCATCGACGGCAGCCACAGCCTCTACTGCGCGGTGATCGTGAAGCGCGTCACTGCCTCAACCCGCGCCAAGACCAGCATCAACGAATTGTTGCGAGACTGAGCGGGCACACTACGGGGTGATGCAAAACAGGAGCCGGGCATGAGCGGCAACATGGAGAAGGTGTTGGGCATGATGGCGGACAAGAAGGCGTCCGACGTCTTCCTGTCAGCCAACATGCCGATCCTGATCAAGATCAATGGCCAGATGCTGCAACTGTCCGATCAGTCGCTCACGCCGGGCCAACCGCGCCAGTTGCTGACCGAGCTGCTGAGCCCGCAGCAGATCGAAGAGCTCGACGACACCGGCGAGCTCAACATGGGCATCGGCATGCAAGGCCTGGGCACCTTCCGCCTGTCGGCGTTTCGCCAGCGCGGCTCGATCGCCGCGGTGATTCGCCACATCCCGAGCGAGATCCCCTCGCTCGAATCGCTCAACCTGCCGCCGCTGCTGTCGCAGCTGGTGCTCGAAAAGCGCGGCCTCATTCTGATGGTGGGCGCCACCGGCACCGGCAAGAGCACCACGCTGGCGGCGATGCTCGAATGGCGCAATCAGCAGATCGCCGGGCACATTCTGACGATCGAAGATCCGATGGAGTTCGCCTTCACCAACAAGCGTTCGCTGGTCAACCAGCGCGAGGTCGGCCGCGACACCCACACGCTGCAGGTGGCGTTGAAGAACGCATTGCGCCAGGCGCCCGATTGCATCCTGATCGGCGAAATCCGCGATCGCGAGACCATGACCTCGGCAATCTCGTACGCGCTGTCGGGCCACCTGGTGATGGCCACGCTGCACGCCAACAACAGCTACCACGCGCTGGGGCGGATCCTGTCGTTCTACACGCCCGAATCACGGCCCGCGCTGCTGAGCGACTTGTCGTCGGGCCTGCGCTCGATCGTCTCGCAGCGGCTGGTGCGCGCCACGGCGGGCGGCCGCATGCCGTCGGTGGAGATCATGCTCAACACCAAGCTGGTGTCCGAGCTGATCGAAAAAGGCGAGTTCACGGCGATCAAAGAGGCAATGGAAAAGTCGCTGGCCGAGGGCTCGCAGACCTTCGAGGAAGACCTGGCCCGCATGATCGGCGACGGCATCATCACGCGCGACGAAGGCTTGGCCAATGCCGACTCACCCACCAACCTGATGTGGCGCCTGCAGAACGATCAGACCCCGATCGCCCGCGCGCCCGTCAAGAGCGACGACCCCGACACCGCTTTCTTCACCGAGATCGCGCTCGACGTGGTGGCCGACGGCCCCGCCACCACCCGCAGTGCGCCGCTGACGCGGCGGTAGAACGCGCCCACCCCCGGCAACGCCGGCGGCCTGGCAGAGCCAGATCCACGGCGTTCGCTTGGGGATGCGACGCTGGAGCGTCGCGGATAATTCGCCCGATGAGCGAGACCCTGCACCTGCTCGAAGCGCTGATCGCTCGGCCTTCGATCACGCCGACCGACGGCGGCTGCCAGACACTGATCGCCGAGCGCCTGCAGCCGCTGGGCTTCGCCTGCGAAGCGATGCCCTTCGGCCCCGACGGCGCACGCGTCAGCAACCTGTGGGCGGTGCACCGCGGCCAGCGGCCCGGCCCGACCGTGGTGCTGGCCGGCCACACCGACGTCGTGCCCACCGGCCCGCTGGAGCAGTGGCGCAGCGACCCCTTCGTGCCGACGCACCGCGACGGCCGGCTGTACGGCCGCGGCGCCGCCGACATGAAGACATCGGTCGCGGCGATGGTGGTGGCCAGCATCGAGTTCGTGCGCGCGCATCCCTCGCACGGCGGCGCCGTGGCGCTGCTGATCACCAGCGACGAAGAGGGCCCCTCGGTCGATGGCACCGTGCGCGTGGTGCAAGCGCTCCAAGCACGCGGCGAGAAGCTGGATTGCTGCATCGTCGGCGAGCCCACCTCGGTGCAGCGCCTCGGCGACATGATCAAGAACGGGCGCCGCGGCTCGCTCTCGTGCAAGCTCACGGTCAGCGGCGTGCAGGGCCATGTGGCTTACCCGCAGCTGGCGCGCAACCCGATTCATCAACTGGCCCCCGCGCTGGCCGAGCTTGCCGCCACCGAATGGGACCGCGGCAATGCCCACTTCCCGGCCACCACGTTCCAGGTATCCAACATCCACGGCGGCACCGGCGCGTTGAATGTCATCCCGGGCGCCATGGTGGTGGACTTCAACTTTCGCTTCAGCACCGAGTCGACACCTGAATCACTGAAGTCTCGCGTGCACGCGCTGCTCCACCGCCACGGCCTGACTTGCGACGCCGCGTGGGTGCAAGGCGGCGAGCCGTTTCTCACCACGCCCGGCACGCTGAGTGAGGCGTTGAGCGCGGCGATTCGCGCCGAGTGCGGCGTGACGCCGGTGTTGTCGACCACCGGTGGCACGTCGGATGGCCGCTACATTGCGAAGATCTGCCCGCAGGTGGTGGAGTTCGGGCCGGTGAACGAAACCATCCATAAAATCGACGAGAACGTGATCGTGGCCGACGTCGAGCCGCTGAAGAACGTCTACCGGCGCACTCTCGAAACGCTATTGACATGATCGCCGCACGGCCGCTCCGAAGGCGATCGCTCCCCCTCGGGGGGACCGCCCGCAGGGCCAAGGGGGCTCAATGACGGTGCTGGAATTGATCGAGCGCTCAAGCGCCCGCCTCGAACAGGCGGGCGTTTCGTTTGGCCAAGGCACGACCAACGCCTTCGACGAAGCGGCGTGGCTGGTGTTGTGGCGGCTGCGCCTGCCGCTCGATGCGCTCGACGAGCAGGCCATCGCCAGTGTCGACGCGCTGATCGCGTGCCGCATCGACACGCGCCAGCCGGCGGCCTATCTCACCGGCGAGGCGTGGCTGCAAGGCGTGCCGTTCACCATCGATGAACGGGGCATCGTGCCGCGCTCTCTGATCGCCGAGGTGTTGTGCGACGGCACGCTCGACGCCTGGTTGCAAGGCCCGCCCGCGCGCGTGCTCGACCTGTGCACCGGCAACGGCAGCCTGGCGGTGCTGGCGGCGCTGTGTTGGCCGGCCGCATGGGTCGACGCATCCGACGTGTCGCACGGCGCGCTGCAGCTGGCGCGCATCAACGTCGATCGGCACGACCTCGCCGACCGCGTGGTGCTGCATGCGGGCGATGGCTTCGAGCCCGTGCACGACCGCTACGATCTGATCCTGTGCAACCCGCCGTACGTCAACGCGTCGTCGATGGCCGCGCTGCCGCCGGAGTTCCGCGCCGAACCCGCGCTGGCGCTGGCCGGCGGCGACGACGGCATGGACTTCGTGCGCCGCGTGCTGCGCGATGGCGCGGCGCACCTGCAGCCGCAGGGCCTGCTGGTGCTCGAGATCGGCCACGAGCGGGCGCACTTCGAGGCCGCGTTTCCGACGCTCGAAGTCGTGGGCCTGCCCACCAGCGAAGGCGACGACGCGGTGTTGCTGATCACCCGCGACGCGCTGGCCAGCCAATGACGACTCTCCCATGATCACGCTGCGCGACGTCACGCTGCGCCGCGGCGCGAAGGTGGTGCTCGAGCGCACCACCCTTACCGTGCACGCCGGCGAGAAAGTGGGCCTGGTCGGACGCAACGGCGCGGGCAAGTCGTCGTTGTTCGCACTGCTGGCCAACCGTCTGCACGCCGACAAGGGCGACGTCGAGGTGCCACCGCGCTGGCGCGTGGGCGAAGTGGCGCAATCGATGCCCGAGACCGACGACGCTGCCACCGAGTTTGTGCTGCAGGGCGACGACGTGCTGATGCGCGCGCAAGCGCAGCTCATCGAGGCCGAGCACAGCGGCGACGGCCACGCGATCGCCGAAGCGCATCTGGCGCTCGAGGAGGCCGGCACCTTCGACGCGCGGGCCCGCGCGCAGGCGCTGCTGCTGGGCCTGGGCTTTCGCGTCGAGCAGCTCGATGCGCCGGTCAACAGCTTCTCGGGCGGCTGGCGCATGCGGCTGCAGCTGGCGCGCGCGCTGATGGCGCCAACCGACGCGTTGCTGCTCGACGAGCCGACCAACCACCTCGACCTCGACGCGCTGGTGTGGCTGGAGAGCTGGCTCACGCGCTATGCCGGCACGATGATCGTGATCAGCCACGATCGCGAGTTTCTCGATGCGATCACGCGCGTGACGCTGCACGTGGACGCGTCGCGCGTGGACCGCTACACCGGCAACTACAGCGCGTTCGAAGAAGCACGCGCCGAGCGCATGTCGCAGGCGCAGGCGGCGTACTCGCGCCAGCAGGAAAAGATCGCGCACCTCACGCGCTTCATCGAGCGCTTCAAGGCCAAGGCCACCAAGGCGCGCCAGGCGCAAAGCCGAGTCAAGGCGCTCGACCGCATGGAGCG
>JBIODO010000250.1:0-6307 GCA_044445225.1 Burkholderiales bacterium | reverse complement strand
CCTTCAGCATGGCGATCGACAAGGCCGCGATCATCAAGGACGTCTACCTCGGCGCCGGCCAGGCGGCCAAGAATCTGATTCCGCCCACACTCTGGTCGTACAACGATGCGGTCAAAGACTACCCGTTCGACTCGGCCAAGGCCAAAGACATGCTCGCCAAGGCCGGGGTCAAGACGCCGCTGGAGATCGACCTGTGGTACATGCCGGTGCAGCGGCCCTATAACCCCAATGCCAAGCGCATCGCGGAGATGATGCAGGCCGACCTGGCCAAGATCGGCGTCAACGCCAAGCTGGTGACCTACGAATGGGGCGAGTACCGCAAGCGCATGCAGCAGGGCGAGCACATCACCGGCATGCTGGGCTGGACGGGCGACAACGGCGACCCCGACAACTTCTTCTTCCTGCGCGGCTGCGCGGCCGCGCGGCCCGGCGGGCAGAACTTGTCGAAGTGGTGCAACAAGGCCTTCGACGAGCGCCTGGACAAGGCGCGCACGCTCACCGACATGAAGGAGCGCAGCAAGCTGTACAGCGAGATGCAGGTGATCGAGAAGGAAGACGCGCCCGACATGAAGATCGCGCACTCGGTGGTGTATGAAGTGATGCGCAAAGAGGTCACGGGCTACAAGCAGAGCCCGTTCGGCGCGCACCAGTTCAATGGCGTGGATGTGAAGTAGGCCCACCCCCGTAGCGGCCTGGCGGCCGCCTCCCCCAAGGGGGCGACGCCAGCGGACCGGCGCAGCCGGATCCGTGGCGTCCACTTGAATTAAGTACCAGCGCGACCGCGACTTCGATGTTTCGCTTCCTGCTGCGCCGGCTTGCGCTGACGATCCCGACTTTCGTCGCGCTGATGTTCGTCACCTTCGTGGCGATCCGTCTGGTGCCGGGCGATCCCGTGGAGGTGCGCGTTGGCGAGCGTGGCATCTCGCCGGAGCGGCTGGCGCAGTTTCGCCACGAGCTCGGCCTCGACCAGCCGGTGTGGAAGCAGTTTGCCGACTATGCGTGGCAGCTGCTGCATGGCGACTTCGGCGTGTCGCTGGCCACCAACCAGAAGGTGCTCACCGAGTTCGCCGCATTGTTCCCGGCCACCATCGAGCTCTCGCTGACCGCGATGTTGTTGGCGGTGTTGCTCGGCTTGCCTGCCGGCACCATCGCCGCGGCGCGGCGCGGCAGCGTGTACGACCAGGCGCTGATGGGGTTTTCGGTCACCGGCTACTCGATGCCGATCTTCTGGTGGGGCCTGCTGTTGATCATGTTCGTCGGCGAGCGTTGGGGCCTGACTCCTGTGTCGGGCCGCATCGACTTGATCAAGTACTACTTCGAGCCCGTCACCGGCTTCATGACCATCGATGCGTGGTTGTCGGGCCAACCCGGCGCATTGAAGGATGCGCTGCGCCACCTGATCCTGCCGGCCATCGTGCTCGGCACGATTCCGCTGGCGGTGATCGCGCGCATGACGCGCTCGTCGATGCTCGAAGTGTTGAGCGAAGACTATGTGCGCACGGCGCGCGCCAAGGGCCTGCCGGCCTGGCGCGTGGTCGGCCTGCACGCCCTGCGCAATGCGCTGATCCCGGTGGTCACCATCATCGGCTTGCAGGTGGGCGCGCTGATGGCCGGCGCCGTGCTGACCGAAACCATCTTTTCGTGGCCCGGTGTCGGCAAGTGGCTGATCGAGTCGATCGGCCGCCGCGACTACCCGGCGCTGCAAGGCGGCGTGATGCTGATCTCCACCGTGGTGATCGTCGTCAACCTGCTGGTCGACCTGACCTATGGCTTCATCAATCCGCGCATACGACATGGCTGAGGTGCAGGCGATGGCGGCTGTCGATGCGGCCGGGGCGGCGCCGCCGGGGCCGCTGCGCGCGTTCTGGCACGCCTTCCTCGACAACCGGGGCGCGGTGGCGGGCTTTGCGCTGGTGCTCGTGATCGTTACCGTGGCGATCCTGGCCGACCTGATCGCGCCCTATGGGCCCAACGAGCAGTTTCGCGACGCGGTGCGTGCCGCGCCGGCCTGGGCCGATGGCGGCAGCGCGCGGTTCCTGCTCGGCACCGACGGCCTGGGCAGAGACCTGCTGTCGCGCCTGATTCATGGCGCGCGCATTTCGCTGTTCATCGGGCTGTCGGTGATGGGCGTGTCGTTCGTGATCGGCGTGTTGCTGGGCCTGGCCTGCGTGTCGCTGGGCAGCGCGGTCGACGTGGCGATCACCCGCGTGATGGACTTGATCATGGCGGTGCCGAGCCTGGTGCTGGCGATCCTCGTGGTGGCGGTGCTGGGCCCGAGCCTCACCAACACCATCGTCGCGGTGACCATCGTCTACCTGCCGCGCTACGTGCGGCTGCTGCGCGCGGCGGCGCTGACCGAGCTCGGCAAGGACTACGTCACCGCCGCGCGGGTGGCCGGTGTCGGGCCGTGGCGCCTGATGTTCGCCACCGTGCTGCCCAACTGCCTGGCGCCACTGATCGTGCAGGCCGCGCTGGGCGTGAGCGACGCGATCCTCGAGGCGGCGGCGCTGGGCTTTCTCGGCCTGGGCGCGCAGCCGCCCACCGCCGAGTGGGGCACGATGCTGGCCGATGCGCGCGAGTTCATTCGCTCCAACCCCTGGCAGGTGACGCTGCCGGGCCTGGCGATCCTGATCACCGTGGTGTCGATCAACCTCGCCGGCGACGGTCTGCGCGACGCGCTCGATCCGAAGATGCGCAGGTCATGACGACGCCCTTGCTCGATGTGCGCGGCCTGAGCGTCGCATTCGCCACGCGCGGCGGCGCCTTCAAGGCCGTCGACGGCATCGACATCGTCGTGCATCCGAACGAAGTGCTGGCCATCGTCGGCGAATCGGGGTCGGGCAAGTCGGTGGCGGTGCTGGCCGTCATGGGCCTGCTACCCTGGACGGCGACGGTGCGCGCTGAGCGCATGGCCTTCGCCGGCCATGAGCTGCAGGCGCTGTCGCCGCGACAGCGCCGGGCGTTGATCGGCCGCGATCTGGCGATGGTGTTCCAAGAGCCGATGAGCTCGCTCAACCCGTGCTTCACCGTCGGCTGGCAGATCGGCGAGGCGCTGGGTGCGCACCTCAAGCTCGACCGCGCAGCGCGCCGCCGGCGCGTGCTCGAGTTGCTCGAGCAGGTGGGCATTGCCGACGCGCCACGGCGCATGTCGGCATTTCCGCATCAGCTCTCCGGCGGCATGTGCCAGCGCGTGATGATCGCGATGGCGCTGGCGTGCAAGCCGCGCCTGTTGATCGCCGATGAGCCGACCACCGCGCTCGATGTGACGATCCAGGCCCAGATCCTCGACCTGCTGCTGCAGATTCAGCGTGAGACCGCGATGGCGCTGGTGCTGATCACGCACGATCTCGGCGTGGTGGCCGAGACGGCCGATCAGGTGAGCGTTCAGTACGCGGGCTGCCAGGTCGAAGCGGCGCGCGCCGACGATCTGTTTGCTGATCCGCACCATCCCTACACGGCGGCCTTGCTGGCCGCGTTGCCCGAGCGTGCCAGCGGCCGCGCGTTGGCAGCGATTCCCGGCGTCGTGCCCGGGCTGTCGGATCGGCCGCCGGGTTGCCTGTTCGCGCCGCGCTGCGCGCACGCCACCGAACGCTGCCATCGCGAGCAGCCGGCTCACGCGCCGGCGGCGTGGGGCCGCGCGCTGTGCCACACACCGTTGCAGCACGGCGTGGCGCAACCGGCGGTCGCGAAGGGGTCCACAACGTGAACGCCACGCTGCCGGTGCTCGTTGCATCGGATCTGCAGCGCCACTACCGCGTGCGGCGCGGCCTGTTCGCGGCGTCGGACCTGTTCGCGCTCAACGGCGTGTCGTTCACGCTGGACGCCGGGCGCACGCTCGCCGTGGTGGGTGAATCCGGGTGCGGCAAGTCCACCCTGGCGCGATTGCTGACGATGGTCGAGCCGCCCACGGCCGGCCGCCTGCAGATCACCGGCATCGACGTCGCCACGGCCGACGCGCCGCAGCGCGCACGCTTGCGCCGCCAGGTGCAGATCGTGTTCCAGAACCCGTACGGATCGCTGAACCCGCGCCAGCGGGTGGGCGCGGCGCTGCAAGAGCCGCTGCTGGTGCAGCACCAGGGCGATGCCGCGCAGCGCGAAGGCGCCGCGCGCACGATGCTGCGCAAGGTGGGCCTGCGCGACGAGCACTTCGAGCGCTGGCCGCACATGTTCTCCGGCGGCCAGCGGCAGCGCATCGCCATCGCCCGCGCGCTGATGCCGCGGCCCGAGGTGCTGGTGCTCGACGAGCCGGTGTCGGCGCTCGATGTGTCGGTGCGCGCGCAGGTGCTCAACCTGCTGGCCGAACTGCAGCGCGAGTTCGGCGTGGCCTACGTGTTCATCTCGCACGACCTGTCGGTGGTGCGCCATGTCGCCGACGAGGTGCTGGTGATGTACCTGGGCCGCGTGGTCGAGCAGGGCCCGCGCGATGCGGTGTTCGCGATGCCCCAGCACCCCTACACGCGCGCGCTGATGTCGGCCACGCCGACCGTCGATGCCGCGTCGCGGCGCACCCGCATCATCTTGAAGGGTGAGTTGCCCTCGCCGCTGAACCCGCCCACCGGTTGCGCCTTTCACCCGCGCTGCCCGATCGCCATGGCCCGCTGCCGGGTCGAGGCGCCGAAGCTGCTGCCGCACCAGAGCGGCCGCGTGGCCTGCCACGCGGTGGTTGCCGACACCGCGTCGATGTGGCCTGATGCGGCCTGAGCTGAAGGTGCAGGTGATGATCGGCGCTCGCATTCCGCTGACCCTGGTGCTGGCGCTGGCCGTCGCGCTCGGCGCAGCGGCCGCGCCGCCCATGACTCGATCGCAGGCGCTGCAGGCGATCGAGCAGAGCGATCCCGAGCAGCGGCTGGCCGGCATCGCGCGGCTGGCCGAGATCGGCACGATGGCCGACGCCGACCGCCTGGTGCCGCGGTTGGCCGACGACAACGGGTGGGTTCGCGAAGTCGCCAGTGCGGCGATGTGGCAGATCTGGAGCCGCTCGGGCGAGCGCGCCATCGACATCCTGTTCAACCGCGGCGTCGAGCAGATGCAGGCCGGAGACTTCGACGCGGCGCTGGCCACTTTCTCCGAGATCGTCCGCCGCAAGCCGGCTTTTGCCGAAGGCTGGAACAAGCGCGCCACCGTGCTGTTCCTGATGGGCGAGAACGAGCGGTCGTTGCGCGACTGTGACGAGGTGCTCGCGCGCAACCCCAATCACTTCGGCGCCCTGTCGGGCGCCGGGCAGATTCACCTGAAGCTCGGCAACACGGAGCGCGCACTGGAGTTCTTCGAGCGCGCGTTGAAGATCAATCCGGGCCTCACCGGCACGGCCGAGGTGATTGAAATGCTGGAGCAGCGCCTGCAGGACAAGCGCCGCCGCACGATCTGAGTTGCGCCATAGTGCGCGGCGGCGCGCGCCGGCCGGCCGTATCACCGAGCGTCGCGTTGTGTGAGTGAGGGAGAGCACACCGATGGATCCATTGCGCAAGCTGAACCAGCTGAGCGAGTCGCACGGTGAACTGCGCGCCGGCAAGGGCATGGTCTCCGGCGTCATCGCGCTGGTGCTGGCCGTGTTGTGCTTCCTCGGCGTGCTCGCGTTTCACTTTCCGCAGTACCTGACGACGCCCGAGCTGCGCAAGTCGTACAACGTCGACGTGATGCGCCAGCTGCTGTATTGGTCGATGGTGATCGCGGGCGGGCTGGCGTTGTTCAACATCGTGCGCAGCCGGGCGCGCTGGCTGGCGCTCGCTGCGTTCGTGCTGATCGCGCTGGCCGCGCTGCTGGGCGGCCACAAGGTGCCGGTGAACGACTTCACCGAGAACACTCCCTACATCGGGCTGGACTGGTTCGTGCTCGACCTGCTGGGCTCGTCGCTGATCTTCATCTTCATCGAGAAGATGTTCGCGCTGCGCCGCGAGCAGCCGGTGTTCCGGCCCGAGTGGCAGACCGACGCGCACCACTTCATCGTCAATCACATGGTGGTGGGCTTCGTACTGCTGGCGACCAATCTGCTGGTGCACAAGCTGTTCGGCTGGGCCGCCAACGACGGCGTGCGCGGCTGGGTGGGCAGCCTCAACTTCTTCGTCGCGTTGTTCTTGATCGTGCTGGTGGCTGACCTGGTGCAGTACTGGACGCACCGCGCGTACCACGAGGTGCCGCTGCTGTGGCGATTGCACGCAGTGCACCACAGCGTCAAGAGCATGGACTGGCTGGCCGGCTCGCGCCAGCACATCATCGAGCTGCTGATCACGCGCACGCTGATCCTTGCGCCGATCTACGTGCTCGGGTTTAGCAAGGAAGTGATCGACGCCTACATCGTGATCGTCGG
>JBIODO010000249.1:0-6401 GCA_044445225.1 Burkholderiales bacterium | reverse complement strand
GTCTCGCGCCGATGGTATCGGCCAATCGTTGTATCACCGTCGGTGCGTACACTGGGCTCCACACGTGGGCCGACATCGCGTGACGAGACATGCCGCCGTGAAGATCGAACCGCAGCTGGCCGAGTTTGTGTGCACGTTGAGCGCGCGCGACGTGCCACCGGCGGCGCGGCAGGTGCTGCGCCACATGCTGATGGCCGTCGCCGGCACCGCATTGGCCGGCGCCGGTGAAGACGGTGTGCCGGCGCTGCGTGCGCTGCTGCGCGAGCGTGGCGGCGCGGCGCAGGCCGGCACGCTGGTGTTCGGCGACCGCCTGCCTGCCGCGGCCGCGGCACGCTTCAACGGCACGTTGTGCCGCGCGCTCGACTTTTGCGACGCGATGGCGCCGGGGCCGCACATCGGCTCATCGTTATTTCCTGCGGCGTTGGCGGCGGCCGAGCTGGCCGGCGGCTGCAACGGTGAAGAATTCTTCGCCGCGCTGGCGGCAGGCGCCGAGTTGAGCGCGCGCTTGAACCTGAGCGAGTCGCAGTACGACGGCTTCGACCCCACCGGCGTGCTGGTGGTGTTCGCGGCCACCGCCGCCGCGGCGCGCATCTTGAAGCTCACGCCGACCCAGACCTTGCACGCGCTGGCACTGGCCTTCAACCGCTGCGGCGGCAGCTTCCAGAGCAACGTCGACGGCACGCTGGCGGTGCGCGTGGTGCAAGGATTCGTCGCCGAAACCGGCGTCGACTGCGCGCAGATGGCGCAGCGTGGCATCACCGGGCCGCCGAACTTCATCCAAGGCCACTACGGCTACGCGCACCTGTACGGCCGCGATCGGCTCGATGTGACCGCCATCACCGCCGGGCTCGGCCACGAATGGCGGCTGCAACGCGTGGTGTTCAAGAAGTATCCGAGTTGCGGCGTCACGCAGGGCGTCACCGAGCTGGCGCTGGCCATGGTGCGCGAGGAGGGCCTCACTGTCGAGCAGGTGCGCAGTGCGCGCGTGCGGCTGCCGCCGTATGCGCACAGGTTGGTAGGCCATCGCTTCCAGATCGGCACCAACCCGCGCGTCGATGCGCAGTTCAACGCCGGCTATTGCGTGGCCAATGCGCTGCAGCGGCGTGGCTCCAAGCTCGCGCACTTCGCGCCGACGCAGGTGGCCGATGCGCAGCTGCGGCCGTTGATCGAGCGCATCGAGGTGATCGCCGATGCGGCGCTCGACTCGCGCGGCCACACCGCGGTCGACCTCGAGGTCACCACCGGCGCCGGCCGCGTGCTCAAGCGCTCGCTCGACATCGCACCGGGCTTTCCGGGGGCTGAGCTCAGCCACGCGCAGCACTGCGCGCGCTTCGACGACTGCGTGGAGTACGCGCCATACCGGCCGCCGCCGCAGCAGGTGGCCGCACTGTTGGCAGCGATCGAGCGCATCGACACGCTGCACGACGCGCGCGAACTTGGCGAGTTGCTGACGGTGGCCCAGGCGCGGCCACCGTCGTAACAGCCCGTGCGCGATCAGGCCACGCGCCGGTCGTGCGCGGCGATGGCCTCGGCCAGCGTGTTCTTGTAGGCGACGCCGTCCTTCATGATCAGCTTCAGCCGCGCGCGGTCTTGCAGCACGCGCACGTCCTGCAACGGGTTGCCGTCGACCACCAGCAGGTCGGCGAGCTGGCCCTCCTTCACGGTGCCGACGGGCAGCCCCATCAACTCGCCGCCGATGCGGGTGGCGCACTGCAGCGCTTCGCTCGGTGAATAGCCGAAGAGCTTGACGAAGTGCTCGATGTCTCGCGCGTTGGTGCCCTGCGGCGTCCAGGCGAAGCCGTAGTCGCCGCCGATCACCACGCGGATGCCGCGCTTGCGCATCTGCTCGTAGGTGCGCTGCGAGTTTTCGATGCAGCGCTCCATGCCGAGGTCGCGCGCCACCGCACGCGTGATGCCCCACGCCTCGGCTTCGTGCAAGGTGTTGTGGATCAACCCGATCGCGGGGCCCACGAAGAGGCGGTCGCGCGCCGCCTCGAGCAGGTCGAGTGCCTCGCTGTCGGCCATCTCACAGTGGTAGATCACGTCGACGCCGCAGGTCACCGAGCGCCGGACCGCGTCGCCCGCGCGCGCGTGCGACGACACGCGCCGGCCGTAGCTGTGCGCCACCTCGCAGGCCATGCGCACTTCGTCTTCGCGCATCACCGTCATGCCGCCCTTGGCCGGCACGAAGTCGTCGCCCGAGATGTTGAGCTTGATGTTGTCCACGCCCTCGCGGATGCAGGTGCGCACCACGCGGGCGATCTGCTCGGGCCCGTCGGCGACGATGGCGAAGCTGTCGCGCATCAGGTGCTGACGGTTCTCGTCGCCCAGGCCCGCGGTCACCGTGATCTCGGGGCTCGCCGCGCGGATGCGTGGCCCCGGGCTGCGCCCGGAGTTCACCTCGTTGCGCACCACCACGTCCAGGCGCAGCTTGGCGCTCGCTGCGCTGTAGGCGCTGGTGAAGCCGGCGTCGAGCAGCGTCTTGGCGTTGTGCAGCGTTTCGATCACGTGTTCCTCGGGCGGAATGTCGCCGAGGTCGGTGTTCTTGGTGGCGCCGCAAAACGTCAGGTGCGCGTGGCCTTCGACCAGGCCGGGCATCAGCGTCATGCCGAAGGCGTCGATCACCGTCACGCCTGCGGGGGCGCGCTTGGCCGCGCCGCGCTGCACGCTGCGGATGCGGTTGCCGTCGATCAGCACCTCGGCGGCGAATGGCGCGGCGCCGGTGCCGTCCCACAGTTGTGCGTTGCGGATCAGCGTGGCCATCGGGGTCTCCTGCTCGATTGCTACTGGGGGTGCCCGCAGTGTGCACCGGCGCCCGCAGCGATGCCAACGAGGTGTTGTCCTACAAGTCGGAGCGGCCAGCCCCGACGGACTGCGCCCGCGGTCGCCGCGAGACTGGGTGCCATGATGAACAAGACATCCATCCTGCTGGCTGTACTGCTGTGCACCTGCGGCGCCGGCGCGGTCGAACGCATCGATGTGGCCACCGACCGACCGGCGGCCGACCTGAGCGGCCGCGCGCGCAGCGGCATCGCGTCGTTCTACGCCAAGATGTTCTTCGGCCGCAAGATGGCCGACGGCACACCGATGGACCCTGAGGGCGACAACGCCGCCAGCCGCACGCTTCCTTTGGGCACGCGCGCGCGCGTCACCAACCTGAAGACCGGTCAGAGCGCGTTGGTCACCATCAAGGACCGTGGGCCCTATGTGGTCGGCCGCATCGTCGACCTGTCGCCGGCGACCGCCCGCGTGATCGGCATCTCGCCGCAAACGGGCCTGGCCAAGGTCGAAGTGACACCGATCTTCGTGCCGCTGCCCGATGGCCGCGTGCGCTGGGGCGAAGGCAGCCGGTTCGCGATGGCCACCGGCGCGCTGCGCACCGAGTGATCGCTCGCCGCTCGACGCGCGTCAGACGCCCCAGCGCAGCGCCGCCGTGTGCACCGGCGCGTCCCACAGCGCCAGTGCGGCGGGGTCGACGGCGCTCACGGTGATCGAGCAGCCGGCCATCTCGAGCGACGTGACGTAGGGGCCGGTGAGATGGCGCGCCACCTTGACGCCGGCGCCCTTGAGCACCTTGTGCGCGGCGTTGACCATCAGGTACAGCTCCAGCAGCGGCGTGCCGCCGAAGCCGTTGACGAGCAGGATCACCTCTTGCCCGGCCTTCAGCGACAGGTCTTTCAGGATCGCGCCGGTGAGTTCGCCCGCGATGTCGTCGGCACTGCCGAGCTTGACGCGGCGCCGCCCCGGCTCGCCGTGGATGCCCACGCCCATCTCCATTTCGTCGGCGCCGATCTGGAACGTGGGCTTGCCAGCGGCCGGCACGGTGCACGAGGTGAGCGCGACGCCCATCGACGCGGTGGCCTTGTTGACCGCGTCACCGAGCGCCCTGAGTGCCGCGAGTTTGTCGCCGCGCTCAGCCGCGGCGCCGACCATCTTTTCGACGATCAGCGTGCCGGCCACGCCACGCCGGCCGGTGGTGTAGGTCGAGTTCTCCACCGCGACGTCGTCGTTGACGATCACGGTGGTGTTCTCGCGGTCGAGCATCTCGGCGGCCATCTGGAAGTTCATCATGTCGCCGGAATAGTTCTTCACGATGAAGAGCACGCCGGCGCCGCCATCCACCGCTTGCGCAGCGGCCATCATCTGGTCGGGGGTCGGCGACGTGAACACCTGACCCGGGCAGGCCGCGTCGAGCATGCCCGAGCCGACGAAGCCGGCGTGCAGCGGCTCGTGGCCCGAGCCGCCGCCCGAGATCAGCGCCACCTTGCCCGCCTTCAACTGGCGCCTGCGCACGAACTGGCGCTCGGGCCCGAGCGCCACGATGTCGGCGTGCGCAGCGGCAAAACCGTCGAGGCTCTCGGAGAGCACGCTGTCGATGTCGTTGATGAGTTTCTTCATGGCGGTTCCTATCGCAGTCGGTTCACAGCGTGTCGCACAACGCGCCGATGATCAAGGCCATCGAGCGCGAGCCCGGATCGACATGACCGAGCGCGCGCTCGCCGAGGAACGATGCGCGGCCCTTGATCGCATCCATCGCCGCGGTGGCCTGCGCACTGTCGAAGGCACATTGCTTGACGCGGGCCACCAGGTCGTCGCCGCCTGCGGCGAGTACCTTCTGAACCGGGTCGAGCACGTCGAGCAGCGTCTTGTGGCCGACCTCCACCTTGCCCAGGCGGCTCAACGCCGCGATGCCTGCGGCCAGCGCGTTGGCCATGTCCGCCGCGGCGGGCTGCGCGGGCAGCTCCTTGCCGAGCGTGACCATCAGCGTGCCGAACACCGGGCCGGAGGAGCCACCGACGGTGGACATGCAGGTCATGCCCATGGTCTTGAGCGCATCGTTCAGGTTCTTGGTTTCCAGCTCGGGGAGCTTGGCGCGGATCGCCAGTGCGCCGCGCCTCATGTTCAGGCCGTGGTCGCCGTCGCCGATCGCCGAGTCGAGCTCGGTGAGTTCCTCGACGTGGTCGATCAGCGTCTGCGTGCACGCCTCGATGACCTGTTTCAACAACAACATCCATGGCTCCCTGGTTCAAGCGGCAATGCGCTGGCCGGCGGCGTCGAAGTACAGCGGTGCGGTGAACTCCACCGACACCGCGCGGCCCGGCTCGATGCCGCTCAAGTCGCTGCACAGCGTGATCAGTTCGACGTCGGCACCGGTGGCGCCCAGCGCCACGTGCACCTGCGTCTGGTCGCCCAGGTGCTCGATGCGACGCACCAGGGCCTGTGCGTGGCCGCTGTCGTGCCCGTTGGCCAGCGTGAGGCGCGTGCCGTCGGGCCGCACGCCGACGGTGGTGGTCGCAGCAGGCACCGGCAGGCGGCCCGTCGCGCCCCGCGGCAGCAAATTGATGCGCGGCGAACCCAGTCGCGCAGCGACATAGCTGCTCACCGGGTCCTGATAGATCTGCTGCGGCGTGCCGACCTGCACCAGCGCGCCCTGTTCCAGCACACCGATGCGCGTGGCCAGCGTCATCGCCTCGATCTGGTCGTGCGTGACGTACAGCAGCGTGGCGCCGAGGTCCTGCTGGATGCGCTTGAGCTCCAGCCGCAGATCGTTGCGCAGCTTGGCATCGAGCGACGACAGCGGCTCGTCCATCAGCGTGACCGCCGGTTCGCGCACCAGCGCGCGGCCGATCGCCACGCGCTGCATCTGCCCGCCGGACAGCTTGGTGGCCGCGCTGGCCAGCTTGTCGTCGATGCGCAGCAGGCGCGCCACCTCGGTGACCTTGCGCCTGACCTCGTCTTCGGGCGTACGCCGCATCGGCGAGCGCAGCGGGAACGCGAGGTTGTCGAACACGTTCAGGTGCGGGTACAGCGAGTACTGCTGGAACACGAAGGTCACGTCGCGCAGCGCCGGCGCCAGCGCGGTCACGTCGTGGCCGCCGATGTGCATCGTGCCGCCGTCGGGCCGCTCCAGGCCCGCGACCAGCCGCAGCGTGGTGGTCTTGCCGGCGCCGCTCGGGCCCAACAGGACGATGAATTCGCCCGACGCGATGTCGAGGTTCAAGCCCTGCACCGCCTGCACGGTGCCGAAGCGCTTGGAGATGTCCTTGAGCTGCAGGTCAGCCATGAGCAGCTCCCAACGCAGGCGCGCCGCGGCGTGACGCACGCGCGGGTGGGCTCGAGTCGTGGCGCGCGGTGCGCAGCGCGCGGCCGCTCGCCGCGTCGAACAGCGACACCTGCGCGGCGTCGAAGGCCAGACCGACCTGGTCGCCGCGCTGCGCCGCCACGTCGGTGGCTACGCGGGCGCGCAGGGTCGCGCCCGACGCGGTCTGGCAGGTGACGATCTGGCTGGTGCCGAGGTATTCGGTGCCCAGCACTTCAGCGCGCAGTGCGGAGTCGCTCGCGAAACGCTCGTGCTCGGGCCGCACGCCGTACAGCAGCTTCGGCGCCGCGGCGTCTTCGCG
>JBIODO010000248.1:0-6428 GCA_044445225.1 Burkholderiales bacterium | reverse complement strand
GTGGGCCACCCTCGCCTGAAAGCCCCATGATGAATCCAGCCGCCGACCCCTTGAGCCTGCTGCGTGCGATCAACGACACCGCCGCCTTCAACCGCTGGTGCGGCTTCGAGGTCGAGCGCGCGGCGCCAGGCGAGGTCGAGCTGGCGATGCGCTGGCGCCCCGAGCTCGGTCAGTACAGTGGCTTCCTGCACGCCGGCGTGGTGGGTGCGCTGATCGACACCGCGTGCGGCTACGCCGCGGCCACCCAGCTCGGCTCGCGTGTGCTCGCATCACACTTCGCAGTCAACTGCCTGCGCCCAGCGGTGGGCGAACGCTTTGTCGCCAAGGCGCGTGTGCTGCGCGCCGGCAAGCAGCAGGTGTTCACCCACTGTGAACTCTACGCACACCACCACGGCGAGGACAAGCTGGTGGCCACGGGCGAGACGCTGCTGTGCGTGGTGGCCGCCGACGCCGCCGCCTGACGCACAGGCCGCATTGCCGCTACGCTTCGGGTTCGTCCGGCGGGCTCGGCGTGTCTGGGCGAGCCTGAACCGAATCGGCCGCAACCATGATCGTTCCCAGTTCTTCGATTGCCGTGGTCGGTGCCGGCGCTGTCGGCAGCTACTACGGCGCGCTGCTGGCGCGTGCCGGCCACACGGTGACGCTGATCGGCCGCGCAGCTCACGTGGCCGCGATCCGCGACAAGGGCCTGCTGCTGCACAAGGGCGGCACCGTCGAGGCGGTGCGTCTCAACGCCAGCACGGAGGTGGCCGCGGTGCGTGGCGCCGATCTGGTGCTGTGCTGCGTCAAGTCCACCGACACCGATGGCGTGGCGCGCGCGATGGCGCCTCACCTGCGCGCCGACGCGCTGGTGCTGAGCCTGCAAAACGGCGTCGACAACGCGCCGACGCTGGCCGCGGCGCTGTCCAACACCGTGCTGGCGGCCGCGGTCTATGTGGCCACCGCGATGCCCGAGCCAGGCGTCGTGCAGCACTTCGGCCGCGGCGACCTGGTGATCGGCCCGATCGATGCCGAGGCGGCGCACGATCCGGTGGTGGCGCTGCAACTGCAGCGTGTGGTCGACGTGATGGCCAGCGCCGATGTGCCGGTCACCGTGTCGGCCGACGTGCGCACCGAGCTGTGGGGCAAGCTGCTGGTCAACTGCGCGTACAACGCGATCTCGGCGCTCGCGCAGCAGCCCTACGGCAAGATGGCCGCGCTGCCCGAGATCGTGCAGATGCAGCGCGCGCTGGTGCACGAGGTGGTGGCGGTGGCGCAGGCCGAGGGCGTGGCGCTGTCGCTGCCTGCATCGATGTCGGCGATGCACGGCATCGCCGGCGCGATGCCGGCGCAGCTGTCTTCCACCGCGCAAGACCTGGCGCGCGGCAAGCGCAGCGAGATCGACCATCTCAACGGCACCGTGGTGCGGCTCGGCGCCCTGCACGGCATCGCCACGCCGGTCAATCAGGCGCTGTACGCGTTGGTCAAGCTGGTGGAGTCGGGGCGTCGGACGCTCTGAGCGGCACAGGGCCCGCGCACAATGTGCGCGATGGCCTCACCCCTTCAACCCGTTCCGTCCGAGTTCGCACGCGCGCTGCACGAGCTCGGCCTGGCCGACGCGAAGGAGTCGCTGACCGGCGAGCCGCTGACCGGCGGCGTGTCGTCCGACATCTGGTGCATCCACACGGCGCGGGGCCCGCTGTGCGCCAAGCGCGCACTGCCGCAATTGCGTGTGACGGCGCAATGGTTGGCGCCGATCGAGCGCAACCGCTACGAGGCGCGCTGGATGCAGGTGGCCAACGCCGCGGTGCCCGGCAGCGCGCCCGAGGTGCTGGGCCAGCACGCGCAGCTCGGCGTGCTGGTGATGAGCTACCTCGATCCGGCCGAGCACCCGCTGTGGAAGCAGCAATTGCGCGACGGCGTGGCGCGTGCTCAGACCGCGCGCGCGGTTGGTGCCACGCTGGGGCGCATCCACGCCTACTCGGCTGCACGGCCTGAACTGGCCAGACAGTTCGACAGCGATGCCATCTTCTTCGACATCCGGCTCGAACCGTATCTGCTGGCCACCGCTGCCCAGCACCCTGCGCATGCCGGCGCGCTGCGCGCACTCGTCGAGCAGACGCAGTCGCATGCCTGCGCGCTGGTGCACGGCGACGTGAGCCCGAAGAACATCCTGGTCGGCCCGTCCGGGCCGGTGCTGCTCGATGCCGAATGCGCCTGGTGGGGCGACCCGGCGTTCGATCTCGCGTTCGTGCTGAACCACCTGCTGCTGAAGTGCTTGTGGACGCCGGCCGCGCGCGATGATTTCCTGCAGTGCTTCGCTACCTTGGCCGACGGCTATTTCCTGCAGGTGGATTGGGAGCCGCGCGAGGCGCTCGAGCGCCGCGCGGCCGCACTGCTGCCCGCGCTGCTGTTGGCGCGGGTGGATGGCAAGTCACCGGTCGAATACATCACCACGCAAGCCCAGCGGCAGTTCGTGCGCCGCGGCGCCGGCGACATGCTGCATGATCCGCCGGCCCGACTGAGCGAGGTCTGCGAGGTCTGGCGCCAGCAACTGGTTGATCGATGAGCAGCCGCCTGAATCCGAGCGAGATCCGCTTCGTGCACGCGCGTCGCGTGTGGGACAGCCGCGGCCATCCCACCGTCGAGGCCGAGGTGCGGCTGGTCGGTGGTGCAGTGGGCCGCGCCATCGTACCCGCCGGCGCCAGCAAGGGCACGCGCGAGGCGCTCGAGCTGCGCGACGGCGGCCACCCGCACGGCGGCCTCGACGTGCAGCGTGCCGTCGCGCTGGTCAACGGCGACATCGCGCGCGCGGTGATGGGCATGGCCGCCAACGACCAGGCCGCGCTCGACGAGCGCCTGATCGAGCTCGACGGCACGCCCAACAAATCCAAGCTCGGTGCCAATGCCACCCTCGCGGTGTCGATGGCCGCAGCGCACGCCGCCGCCGCGGCCCACGGCGTGCCGCTGTACCAGTATCTCGGCGGGCCCGACGCGGCACTGCTGCCGACGCCGCAGGTGCAGGTGTTCGGAGGCGGCGCGCATGCCGGCCGGCGCACCGACATCCAGGACTTCATGGTCGTGTGCCCCGGTGCCAAGACGTTTGCGCAGGCCATCGAGTGGACCGCCGAGGTCTACCGCCACGCGGGGCTGTTGATGCGCGCGCGCGGCGCCACCTTCGGCGTGGCCGACGAGGGTGGCTGGTGGCCGGTGTTCAACACCAACGAGCAGGCGCTCGAGGCGCTGGTGGCGGCGATCGAGCGTGCGCGCCTGATTCCCGGCGAGCAGGTGGCGATCGCGCTGGACGTCGCCGCCAGCGACTTCGGCAAAGGCGGCCACTACACGCTTGGTCTGGAGCGCCGCGAGCTTGACAGCGACGGCATGATCGAGCTGCTGGTGCGCTGGATCGAGAAATACCCGATCGTCAGCATCGAAGACCCGCTGGCCGAAGACGACCTCGAGGGCTTCGCGCGCTTCACGCGCGCGGTGGGCGGCAAGCTGCAGGTGGTCGGCGACGACCTGCTGGTGTCGAGCCCCGCACTGCTGCGCCAGGCCGCGGCGGCGGGTGCCGCCAACAGCGTGCTGCTCAAGCCCAACCAGCGCGGCACGTTGACCGAAACCCTGCAATGCTGGCAGGCCGCGAAGGCGGCCGGCTACGCCGGCATCGTGTCGGCGCGCTCGGGCGAGACCGAAGACACCACGATCGTGCACCTGGCCATCGGCTGGCAGGTGGGGCAGCTCAAGGTCGGCGCCTTTGCGCGCGGCGAGCGCATGGCCAAGTGGAACGAGGCGCTGCGCATCGAAGAACGGCTCGGTGCGCGGGCGCGCTACGCCGGCACTGTGGCGCTGGGCCGCAATCCGCTCGCTCGTTGAAGTGGCACCGCGTTGTCTGCAGGCCCAGGTGCGCTGCGCATGGCCCGCGCATTCGCACTGGCAATTCCCGATGCGTCGCTGCGACGCAGCGCTTCCAATACGATGCGCTCAACGCTCGCTCGTTCCATCAACAGTTCGCACCGCATGACGTGGTCCATTCTTGCGCGCGACGGTCGGGGCCGCTTCGGCGTGGCCATCGCGAGCCGTTTCTTCGCGGTGGGCGCTCTGTGCGTGCACACGCGGCGCGGCGTCGGTGCGCTGGCCACGCAAGCGCTGATGAACCCGCTGTACGGGCCGGCTGGCCTGTCGCAGCTCGCGGCAGGCCGCACACCGGCCGAGGTGGTGGCCGAGTTGACCGCTGCCGACGCCGGGCGCGCGCAGCGCCAGCTGCACCTGCTCGGGGCTCGCGGCACCGCTGCGGCGCACACCGGCGAGGCCTGCATCGACTGGTGCGGGCACCAGGTGTTCGACGACTTCAGCGTGGCCGGCAACATGCTGGCCGGGCCGCAGGTGCTGCGCGTGACGATCGATGCTTTCGTGGCCCTTGCGCGGCTGCCGCTGGCCGAACGGCTGATCGAAGCGATGGCAGCCGGCGAGGCGGCAGGCGGCGACAAGCGTGGCAAACAATCGGCCGCGCTGCGTATACACGCCGATGAGGACCATGTCGAGCTTGATCTGCGAGTTGACGACCACGCCGAGCCGATCGCCGAGCTGCGGCGGCTGCACGCGGTGAGCCTGCAGCGTTTTCAGCCCTTCGTGGCCTGCCTGGCCGGCCGGCACGATCCGGTGGGCGAGCTCGACCGTGCGCGCATCGAGGCGCGTGTCGAGGCCTTTCATGCGGTGCGCGGGCTGCGGGCCTAAAGCCTTGCGCGAGTCCATCGATTCTTTCCTTCGGAGCCTGACGATGAACCACTTCCCCAAATTGCTGCTGACCGCACTGCTGGCGATCGCGGCGGGCGCGGCGACGGCCCAGACCCTGCGCGTGGGCCTGGCCGAAGACCCCGACGTGCTCGACCCGACGCTGGCGCGCACCTTCGTTGGCCGCATCGTGTTTGCCGCGCTGTGCGACAAGTTGCTCGACATCGACGAGAAGCTGGCGATCCAGCCGCAGCTCGCGACGAGTTGGGAGTGGTCGGCTGACAACAAGGCGTTGACGATGAAGATCAGGCCCGGTGTCACGTTCCACGACGGCGAGAAGCTCGACGCCGCGGCAGTGAAGTTCAACCTCGAGCGTCACAAGAATCTGCCCGGCTCCAACCGGCGCGGCGAGCTAGCGCCGCTGGCCAGCGTGGACGTGGTCGATGCGATGACCGTCAAGCTCAATTTGAGCGCGCCGTTCTCGCCGTTGTTGGCCGCGCTGGCCGACCGCGCCGGCATGATGGTGAGCCCGAAGGCCGCGCAGGCGGCAGGGGCGAGCTTCGGTGCCAAACCGGTGTGCTCGGGGCCGTTCAAGTTCGTCGAGCGCATCGCCCAAGACCGCATCGTGCTGGAGCGCTACGACGGCTACTGGAACAAGGCGCAGATTCACTTCGACAAGGTGACCTACACGCCGATCGTCGACTCCACCGTGCGGCTGGCGAATCTGAAGTCGGGCCAGTTCGATTTCATCGAGCGCGTGGCGTCGTCCGACATCGAAAAGCTGCTGGCCGACAAGAAGTTCAAGGTCGCACGCATCACAGAGATCGGCTACCAGGGCATCACGATCAACGTCGGCAAGAGCGAGCAAGCGCAAAAGAACGCACTGGGCAAGGATGCGCGCGTGCGCGAGGCGTTCGAGTTGGCGATCGACCGCCAGGGCCTGGCGCAGGTGGTGGCGGACAACGAAGGCACTGTCGGCAACCAGTGGGTGGCGCCGAGCAACGCTTACTACGCCAAGAACGTGCCGATCCCCAAGCGCGACATCGCACGTGCCAAGGCGTTGCTCAAAGAGGCGGGTGTGCCTAACCCGGCGGTCACGCTGATGACGCCGACCACCAGCGACGCGCAGCGCCTGGCGCTGGTGGTGCAGGCGATGACGCGCGACGCGGGTTTCGACGTCAAGGTGCAGGCCACCGAGTTCGCGACTTCGCTCAACCTCGCCGACAAGGGCGACTTCGACGCCTACGTGCTGGCCTGGAGCGGTCGCGCCGACCCCGACGGCAACGTGTTCAGCTTCGACGGCTGCAAGCAACCGCTCAACTACTCGGGCTACTGCAGCGCCGAGACCGATGCGCTGCTCAACCAGTCGCGCACGCAGCGCGATCCGGCCGAGCGCAAGAAGACCTACGAGCAGATCGCCGCGCGCGTGCTCAAGGAGCGTCCGATCATCTATCTGTACCACCGCAACTGGCTGTGGGCTTATTCGCCGAAGTTGAGTGGCGTGCGTGAGTTGCCCGACGGCCTGTTGCGTGTCACCGGGTTGAAGATGGCCAACGGCAGCCCGTGATGCCGGCGCCGCGCCGATGACCGACTACCTGCTCAAACGCTTGGCGCAGGTGCTGCCGACGCTGGTGTTCGTGTCGATGCTGATCTTCGGGCTGCAGCAGTTGCTGCCCGGCGACCCCGCAAAGATCCTCGCCGGTGAGGAGCAGGATCCC
>JBIODO010000247.1:0-6432 GCA_044445225.1 Burkholderiales bacterium | reverse complement strand
GTGCGGAATCGGCCGGCGCGCCGCGCCACCTGCGCGTGCTGCTGCACGAAGGCAGCGACGTCAACGTCGACGGCGACTCGCTGCTGCTGCGTCGCGCAGTGGGCAACCTGCTGGACAACGCGCTCGACTTTTCACCGGACAGCGGCGCCATCGACATCGCGCTCACGCGCAAGGGCAGCCGCGTGGAAGTCAGCATTCGCGACCACGGGCCCGGCATACCGGACTTCGCCGATGCCAAGGTGTTCGAAAAGTTCTTCTCGCTCGCCCGCCCGCACAGCAAGCGCAAGAGCACAGGCCTGGGCCTGGCCTTCGTCAAGGAGATCGCCGAGCTGCACCACGGGCGCGTGACGCTACGCAACGCCGACGGCGGCGGTGCACTGGCCACGCTCAACCTGCCCTGCAGCGACGTGGAACCCTGACCATCGGCCCGGCAGGCGCAGCGACCGGCAACCGCTCAGCCCAGCATGCCGCGCAGGACCTGGAAGACGTGTGCGGCAACCGCGCGCACCGAGTCGAACATTTCGGCCATCTCGAAAAGGACGAAAAATCCAACCGAGTACATCGTGGCCGGACGGTTGACCTCGACCTTGAGCAGAAAGTCGGTGATCACGTGGCGCAGCCGCAGTAGCGGCACCAGCAGGGCCAGCGCGGAGCCCAGCGCTGCGCCAGCAATCAAGTCGCTGGGAAAGTGGAAGCCGACGACCAGCCGCGGCAGACAGATGAACACGGTGGCGTGAAAGAGCGCCCACGCGCCGATGGGCCGTGAGACACGCCACAGCGACACCGCCAGCGCGAAAGCGAGCACCGCGTGGTCACTGGGAAACGAACTCCAGGTGCGCAGGCCCGTATCCAAGGATGCCGGCATCGCGAGACCCAGTTCCAAGTGACCCAGCGGCCGCTCGCGAAACGGCAGCAGCAATGCCAAGGCACGGGCAACGAATAGAGCGAGCACGCTCGTCATCAGGGCCTCGAGCAGCACCTCGCGTCGTGCTGGCTGTGTCGGATGCGGCTTGAACCAAAGCCAGCACATCGCGAGGATCAGCGGCACGAAGCGCGGCAGGTGCGTCTTCACCAACCAGGCGATGAACAGGTCGCACTCCGACCACCGCCCGACGAGGTGGTTGGCCCACACCACCAGGCGATCGTCCCACACCACCAATTCGGCCAACAGCAAGCCCGCCTCCCACTTCGAATCGACTTGAAGCCGGGACCCCTCCAGCGTGGGCAAGCCGCGCGCCCGCGTTCACTTCACCGCCACTTCACACGAGGTTCGCAAAGCCACCGGGCCGCTTCGTCAGGGCTTCTCAGGCCGGCTCGACAGTGGATCCACGAAGCCGACCCACACGTCGTGCGGTGCCCAAACAGAGCCTGGAGATTCCCCATGCGCAGCCTTGTCGACTCCCGGCGGCCACTCGCGATCGGCCGCGTCCTCGCCTGCATCGCGGTGGCGATGATTGCCGCGCTGGCGCTGGTGTGGTGGTCACCCGCTCACGCCGAAGACACCGACGCGCGGGTGTCCGAGAGCCCGTACTTCCATGTCAACAGCGACGACCCCGGCGTCGATGCGCTGCCGCTGAAGGCCACGCAGGTGGGCGTGCGCATCGCCGGCGTGATCGCCGCAGTCACGGTGACGCAGCACTACCGCAACGAAGGCCAGCGGCCGATCGAGGCGCGCTACGTGTTCCCAGGCTCGACCCAGGCCGCGGTGCACGCGATGACGGTGCGGCTGGGTGAGCGGCAGATCGTCGCCGAGATCCGCGAGAAGCAGCGTGCGCGGCTGGAGTACGACAGCGCCAAGCGCGAGGGCAAGACCACCGCGCTGCTCGAGCAGGAGCGCCCCAACGTGTTCTCGATGAACGTGGCCAACATCCTGCCAGGCGACGACGTGCAGGTCGAGCTGCAGTACACCGAGCTGATCGCACCGCACGACGGTCGCTACCGCTACGTGTTCCCCACGGTCGTCGGGCCGCGCTATCGCTCGCCCAGCGCGTCACCGGCCAACGGCAGCTTCCCGGCCACGGCGCATTTGCAGCCCGGAGTGAAGTCCAACGTGTCGTTCGACCTGACCGTCAGGCTGCACGCACCGCTGCCGATCCGCGAGGTGCGCTGCGACACCCACAAGCTCGAAGCGCTGGGCCTGGGCACCGAGCAGGTGCAGCTCGCGCTGGCCGACGACGGCGCGCGCGACAACCGCGATTTCATCCTCGAGTACAGCTTGGCCGGCGAGCGCACTGCCACCGGACTGATGCTGTACCAGGCACCGCCTGGCGCCGAGGCCGAGAACTTCTTTCTCGCACTGGTCGAGCCGCCGCAAGCGGTGGCGCCGGTGCAGATCAATCCGCGTGACTACATCTTCGTGGTCGACATCTCGGGCTCGATGCACGGTTATCCGCTCGACACCGCCAAGGTGCTGCTGCGCCATCTGATCGAAGGCTTGAGGCCGAGCGACAGCTTCAACGTGGTGCTGTTCTCCGGCAGCAACCGCGTGCTGTCGGAGCAATCCGTGCCGGCCACGCAAGCCAACATCGAGCGCGCGCTGCGCACCATCGACCGCATGGGCGGCAGCGGCAGCACCGAGATCGTGCCGGCGCTGCGGCGCGTGGCCGCGCTGCCCAAGCCAGCCGACGTGTCGCGCAGCGTGATCGTGGTGACCGATGGCTACGTGACCGTCGAGAACGAGGTGTTCCAGCTGGTGCGGCGCAACCTCGACCAGGCCAACGTGTTCGCGTTCGGCATCGGCACCGCGGTGAACCGCCACTTGATCGAAGGCCTGGCACGCGCCGGCCAGGGCGAGGCCTTCATCGTCACCAGACCCGAGCGAGCCGCCGAGCAGGCCGAGCGGTTGCGCCGCATCATCGACTCGCCGGTGCTCACGCAGTTGAAGGCGCGCTTCACCGGCCTGGAGGTGTACGACGTCGAGCCGGCCACGCTGCCCGACGTGATGGCCGGCCGCCCGGTGGTGCTGTGGGGCAAGTGGCGCGGCGACCCTGCTGGCGCCAAGCTGGTGTTGCAAGGGCATGCGGCCAGCGGCAGCCACACCGACGTCATCGATGTACCGACTCCCGACACCGATGCGGTGGCGCTGAAGCACTTGTGGGCGCGCCAGCGCATCGCGCAACTCGGCGACGAAGAGGCGCTGACCGGCGGGCAGGCGCAACGCGAGCCGATCACCGCGCTGGGCTTGAAGTACGGCCTGCTCACCAACTACACCAGCTTCATCGCGGTGGATCAGCAGGTGCGCACGCAGCAGGCCGCCACGCCGGTGAACCAGCCGTTGCCATTGCCTCAAGGCGTCAGCGCGCTGGCGGTCGGTGCCGCGGGCGCGCAGCAGATCGCCGCGGTGGTACCGAGCACGCCCGAGCCGCGGTGGGCGCTCGCCCTTGCGCTGACGCTGCTGGTGCTGATCGCCGCGCTGTGGCGCCGTCCGTCGCTGCGCTGAGCACCGAGCACCGCGATGGCGATGGCCCACACCCTCGATTGCCGACCGGTGCGACTGGGTGCGCTGCACTGGCTGGCGTTGCACGCGTTGGCGCTGTGGCCGCACGGTGTGTACCTGGTGCAGCGGGCGCTCGACGGCTCCGACGACCCGCTCAGCCTGATCGCGTTGCTGGCTGCGGCGGCACTGGTGGCCTCGCAGCGGCAACGGCTGCGCCTCACACCCCACCTCGGCTGGCTGGCCACGGCGTCGGGGCTGGCCCTGATCGCCAACGGCGCGTGGTGGGCCGGCGCACCGTCGCTGGTGAGTGCACTGCTGGCGGCGTTGTCGTTGGTCGGTGCGTTGTTGGCGTGGTGGCCACGCGGGCGTGCCAAGGCGCCGTTGCTGGGCCTGGTGGTGCTCGCGCTGCCGTGGCTGGCGACGCTGCAGTTCTACCTCGGTTGGCCGTTGCGAGTGCTGACCGCACAACTGAGCGCCTGGGGCCTGCAGCTCGCCGGATTTGCCGCCGAGCGCAGCGGCGCGTCGATGGTGGTCAATGGGCAACTGGTGATCGTCGACGCGCCGTGTTCGGGCGTGCAGATGGCCTGGTTCGCGTACTTCACCGCGTGCGTCTGCGCGGCGGCCGTCGCAGCGGACGACCGTGCCTTCGTGCGCCGCGTGCCGCTGGTGGGCGCCGCGGTGTTGCTCGGCAACGTGGTGCGCAACAGCGTGCTGGTCGCTTTCGAGTCGCGTCCTCAGGGGCTGGCCGCGGCCTGGCACGAGACGATCGGTCTCGCGGTGCTGGCCGTGGTGTGCGTATCGGTGTGGGCACTGGTTCAACCGCGCGCGAGCCTCCGCCATGCGTAGGCCGCGTTTTGCAGCCGCTCAGCATGCGCTCGCCGAGCAGTGGCCGCGCTGGGTGATGCTCGTGCTGCTCGCCTGCGCGCTGTGGCCGCTGACCGGCCGCGGCCATGCCGATGCCGCGCGCGCAGCGTCGCCGCACGAGTGGCCGCGCGTCTGGCAAGGCGAGACGCTGCGCCCGCTGGCACTGACCGCAGTCGAGCAGCGCTTTGCCGAGCGCTTTCCGGGGCACATCGGCCGCTTCGCTGCGGACGGCAGCGTGTGGGTGCTGCGCGACGTGACGCAGCCGACGCGGGCGCTGCACCCGGCGAGCGATTGCTTCCGCGGGCTGGGTTACCGCATCGAGCAGACGCGGTTGCAGCGCGATGCCGGCGCCCGCCTGTGGCGCTGCTTCGTCGCCGAGCGCAACGGCGAGCGTGTGCGGGTGTGCGAGCGCATCGTCGATGCGCGCGATCAGGACTTCATCGACGCGTCGTCGTGGTTCTGGGCCGCGACGCTCGGCCACTCGACAGGCCCGTGGCGCGCGATGACGCGGGTGGAGGTCTTGTGAGCCTGAAGAGCCGCACGCTGCTGCGTCGCCTGGTGTTCGCGCTGGCGTTCGTCACGTTCGCCGGCCTGGTGTTCGCAACCGCGGTGCTGCTGATCGCGCTGCAGGCGTTGCAGCCCGAGCCCGACGAATGGCGCACCACGGTGCGCATGGGTCCGTGGCAGCGCGAGCTCAGCATGCCCGGGCTGATCCGTTGGGCCGCGCACCCGTTGGCCGCGCCGCTGCTCAACGGCCGCACGCTGCACACGCGCTGGGGCACCTGGCAGCTGCAGCGCAGCGGTGCGCAGCTGCAGGCGGTGTGCGCACCCTGCAACCTGCAGATCGCAGCGCTCGGGCCTGCGGCGCTGCAGGTGTCGCGTGCAACGCTGCTGGCGCAGCACGAGGGCGCGGGGCGCTTCGCCGGCACGCTGTCGCTCGCCGAAGGTGCGCATCGTGTCGACATGTCGTTCACCGCGCAGCTGCAACGCCGCGGCGCCGATCTGCGCCTGTCGATGCCGGTCACTCCGATGGCCACGCTGGTCGGCATCTTCGGACGCGACCTGCCGGAAGCGGCGACTGTGCAGGTGACCGGCACGCTGGCCTTCATTGCCACCGCGCGCTGGCCCGAAGGCAGCTGGCAGGCCAGACCCGTGGTGCAAGACTTCAGCGTCGCAGGCCTCAACACCGAGCAGCTGCTCACCGCGCAACTGCCGCCGGCGTGCCGCACGACCGCCGGCGACGGTGCGCCGCTCGCCGGCTGGATACCGCGCGCGCTGGTGGCGGCCGAGGACGCGCACTTTTACGAGCATCCGGGCTACGAGATCGATCAGGTGCTCGCCGCCGGGCAGCACAACCAGCGCGACGGTGCGCCACTGCGCGGCGCGAGCACGCTGACCCAGCAGCTCGCCAAGCTGACCGTCACCGGCGACGACCGCAGCGCCGCGCGCAAGCTGCGCGAACTGCTGTACGCCGTGGAGATGGAGCGCACGCTCGGCAAGGCGCGCATCCTGCAGATGTACCTGGCGCTCGCGCCGTGGGGCGACGGCGTGTGCGGCGCAGAGCGCGCGGCGCAGGTATACCTGGGCAAGAGCGCATCGAAAGTCGGGCCGGTGTCGGCCGCCTGGCTGGTGAGCCTGCTGCGCAATCCCGACGCGCAACTGCGCGACTACAGCCAATCGCGCGAGATCGACCGCGAGCGCGTGCGCCAGATTCTGGCCGGCATGCGACCGATGAGCGCGGCGCAGCGCGCGCTGGCCAGCGAGCAGATGCAGGAATGGCTGCCTTAGCCGATCCAGCGCGGCAGCCAGGTGGCGATTGGCGGCAACCAGAACACCGCGGCCAGCAGCACGATGCTCATGGCCACGTACGGCACCACCGCAAGAAAGATGTGGCCCATCGTGACCTGCGGCGGAGCGACGCCGCGCATCGTCATCAGCAACAGGCCGTGCGGCGGCAGCAGCAGACCGAGCTGCATGCAGATCAGGTACATCACGCCGAACCACACGCCGTCGATGCCCAGCGTCTGCACCACCGGCATGAAGATCGGCAGCGTGATCATCATCATGCTCACCTGGTCGACGAAGACGCCGAGGAAGATCAGCATCGCCATCATCGCCGCCACGATCGCGCC
>JBIODO010000246.1:0-6434 GCA_044445225.1 Burkholderiales bacterium | reverse complement strand
GTGCAAACAGGAGTCGCGATGAACGCAGTCACGGTTTTGCGCGAGCCCGCGCGCGACGTCAAAGTGGTCGCGCAGGCCGACGTGCTGGTGGTGGGCGGCGGCCCGGCCGGCATGGCTGCCGCGCTGGCGGCCGCACGCAACGGTGCATCGACGGTGCTGCTCGAACGCTACAACCACTTGGGCGGGCTGGCCTCGGGCGGCATGGTGCTGGTGCTCGACGACATGTGGGACAGCACCTTCGGCGAGATCTCGGTGCGCGGCATCTGTCTGAATCTGATCGAGCGGCTGAGTGCGCGCGGGCTGGCGATCTTTCCGCGCCAGGACGAGTGGGGCATCGCCCCGAGCGCCATCAACCGCTGGACGCGTTGGGGCGCATTCGACTTTCACACGCAAGACAAGCCGCACCCGATCGTGTTCGCCGCCGCGTTCGACCCCGACGGCTGGAAGCGTGCGGCGTTGGAGATGGTGTCCGAGCACGGCGTGAACCTGCGCCTGCACTCGTGGTTTTCGCATGCGCTGGTCGAAGGCAATCGCATCGCCGGCGTGGTGTGCGACACCAAGGAAGGCCGCCAGGCGATCCGCGGCGACGTGGTGATCGACGCCACCGGCGACCTCGACGTTGCCGCGTCGGCGGGCGCGCCGCATATCGGCGGCGCCTACATGCTGACCACCGTGTTCCGCCTCGGCAATGTCGACTGCGACGCCGCCGAGCGCTTCGAGCGCGAACAGCCGATCGAGTTCGCGCGGCTCGACAAGGAAGTGAAGCGCCTGATCGGTGGCAGCTGGGCGCACTGGTGGCTGCGCACGCCGCTGCCCGGCGTGGTGTGGTGCAACTGCCCGCACATGATCGGCCTCGACGGATTGAAGGTCGAAGACCTCACCCGCGCCGAAGTGCAAGGGCGCCACCACATCCACCAGACCGTGGACTACGTGCGCCAGTACATGCCAGGCTTCGAGCGCTGCATCGTGATCGACATCGCGCCGCAGACCGGCGTGCGCCAGACCCGCATGCTCGAGGGCGAATACGTGATCACCAAGGAAGACCTGATGGCGCGCACGCGTTTTCCCGACGCGGTGGCGCGCGGGCGCGACTACACCACGCCGTATCGCGCGATCGTGCCCAAGGGCATCGACAACCTGCTGGTGGCCGGGCGCCACTACTCGGCCACGTCGTCGGCGCAGAAGATGTCGCGCGAGATTCCGCCGTGCATGGCAATGGGCGAGGCCGCCGGTGTGGCCGCGGCGATGGCGCTCGACGCCGGCGTGAACGTGCGCGACGTCGACGTCAAACGCCTGCAGGCCAAATTGCGCTCGCAGGGTGCCGATCCGGGTGACCAGAGCGGGCCCAACGCCGACGTGCCGGCCATCGCGGCCAGCGTGCAGAGGGAGGCCGCATGAACGCCCGAGACGGATCCACAGGCGACCTGCCGCTGGCCGGCATCCGCGTCATCGACTTCACGCAGGTGATGATGGGCCCGGTGTGCACGCAGATGCTCGGCGACTACGGCGCCGACGTGATCAAGATCGAACGCGCTGGCGCAGGTGACCTCAGCCGCTCGACGTTCCCGCCGAAAGACGGCATCGACAACCCGGTGTTCTGCAGCTTGAACCGCAACAAGCGCAGCGTGGCCCTGGACCTGCGCAACGCCGAGCAGATGGCGGCCGTGAAGGCGTTGATCGCCGATGCCGACGTGGTGGTCAACAACTTTCGCGCCGGCGTGATGGACCGCATGGGCCTGGGCTACGACGACTGCCACAAGTTGAACCCGCGCGTCATCTACGCGGTGGGCACGGGCTTCGGCGAGAGCGGCCCGTATGCCTACAAGGGCGGGCAAGACGTGCTGGCGCAGGCGATGAGCGGCGCGATGGCGCGCAAGGCCGACCCGTCGCACCCGCTGGCCACGTACCCCATTGCGCTGGCCGACTACTCGGCCGGCATGCACATGGTGCAGGGCATCCTGATGGCGCTGCTGCAGCGTGCACGCACCGGCGTCGGCCAGAAGATCAGCGTGTCGCTGTACAACTCGATGCTGGCCATGCAGATGCAGGAGGCGGCGATGATCCTGATGCGCGACGCCGAGGTCAACTGGGCCGCGATGCCGCTGTCGGGTGTGTTCGAGACCGCCGACGATCCCCTGGTGATGATCGGTGCCTTCAAGGCGAATCCGCTGCGCGACATCTGCGCCGCGCTTGAAATGCCCGACCTCTCGCTCGATGCGCGCTTTGCCAACCTGGAGGCGCAGTTTGCCAACAAGCCCGAGCTGCAGCGGCAGTTCCGTGAGCGCTTCAAGACCAACACACGCGACCACTGGCTCAAGCGCCTGGAGGACCAAGACCTGCTGTGTGCACCGGTGCGCGACATGCGCGAGGTGCTGGTCGATCCGCAGACGCTGCACAACCAGATGATCCTGCAGGGCAGCGGGCCGGGGCAGGCGGCCTACCGCTTCATCGCCAGTCCGATCACGATGTCGGCGGCTGTGGCCACGATGCGCCGCGTGCCGCCGAAACTGGGCGAACACACCGACGAGGTGTTGGCCGAGACCCAGGTGGCTCGATGAGCGTGCGTTTCGAAGTCACCGACCACGTGGCCACCGTCACGCTGGCGCGGCCCGAGGTGATGAATGCGATCGACCTCGCCACTGAAGGCCAGCTGCAGCGCATCTGGAGCGAGCTCGAGCAGCGCCGCGACGTGCGCGTGATCGTGCTCACCGGCGAGGGCGACCGCGCCTTCTGCGTCGGCGCCGACATGAAGAACCCGTCGGGGTCGCCCACGTTGAAGGGCGTCGACTACTGGGCCGCCGCGCGGCCCGGCGGCTTCGGCGGCATCGCACTGCGCGAGACGCTGAACATCCCGCTGATCGCGCGCGTCAACGGCTACGCGCTTGGCGGCGGCTTCGAGATGGTGCTCGGCTGCGACATCGTCGTCGCGTGCGACGACGCCAGCTTCGGCCTGCCCGAGCCGCTGGTCGGGCGCATGCCGCTCGATGGTGGCATGACGCTGCTGCAACGCCAGATCCCGCACCGCGTCGCGATGGGCATGCTGCTCACCGGCCAACGCATCAACGCCAAGCGCGCACTGGAGATCGGACTCGTCAACGAGGTGGTGCCACGCGCCGAGCTCGATGCCGCGGTGGCGCGCTGGGTGAGCCAGATCCTCGCTTGCGCGCCGTTGTCGGTGCAGGCCATCAAGCAGGTGGTGCGCGCCACCGGCTCGATGCCGGCCGCGCAGGCGCAGGCGTTGCGCCTGCCGGCGCTGGTGGCGGCGCTGCAATCCGAAGACGCCGACGAAGGCGTGCGTGCCTTCCAGGAGAAGCGCAAGCCGCAGTGGAAAGGGCGCTGACACATCACCGCACGCCCCGTGAGTCAACCGAGCCTGATCGCCCTCGACTGGGGCACCTCCAATCTGCGCGCGAGCCTGCTGGATGCAGCGGGCGCTACGCTCGACACGCGCAGCGCCGCGGCCGGCGTGATGGCGGTGCCCGAGCGGCGCTTTGCCGAAGCGTTGTTGTCGCTGTGCGCCGACTGGCTGGCCGCGCATCCGCATTGCGCGTGCATTGCCAGCGGCATGGTCGGCAGCCGGCAAGGCTGGGTCGAGGCGCCGTATGTCGAGTGTCCGGCGGGCCTGGCCGAGGCAGCGGCGCGCCTGGTGCACGTGGCGTTCGGTGCCGGGCGCGCGTTGCACATCGTGCCGGGCCTGAGTTGTGTCGGCGACGATGGCCAGGCCGACGTGATGCGTGGCGAAGAGACGCAGCTGTGGGGTGCCGACCTGCCCGCTGGCAGTTGCTGCGTGCTGCCTGGCACCCACAGCAAGTGGGCGTGGCTGGGCGAGGGTGACCGCGTGCTCGCATTCCAGACGCACATGACCGGTGAGGTCTACGGGTTGCTCACGCAGCATGGCATCCTCGGGCGATTGATGGAGTTCGGTGGTGAACTGGTGCCCGCTGCGTTCGACGATGGCGTGCGCCTGGGGCTGCATCAGCACGCGCACCTGCTGCACACGCTGTTCGCCGCGCGCACCGCGGGGCTGACGGGGAAACGCGCGCCCAACGAGCTGCCTGATTTCTTGTCGGGCATGCTGATCGGTGCCGAGATCGCGAGTGCGCGCAGCGGCAACATCCACAGCAGCGCTGGCGACGGTGCCGTCACGTTGCTCGGCGACGGCGCGTTGTGCGACCGTTATGCGCGCGCGCTCGGCCTGGCCGGCATCGCGGTGCAACGTGCGGTGCGCGAGGCCACCACGCGCGGGCAGTGGCGCGTGGCGGTGGCCGCCGGGTTGACGACAAGGACCGCAACTCAGCGCGAGGGGCGATGATGAATCCGATCGAAGGCGTGATCGCGATCCTGCGCGGCGTGCAGCCCGAAGAAGTGTTAGGTGTCGCCGAGGCGCTGATCGCCGGCGGCATCGGTGTCATCGAGGTGCCGCTCAATTCGCCGCAGCCGTTCGAGAGCATCACGCGCTTGGCGCGCGCCATGGGTGCCTCGGTGCGCGTGGGCGCTGGCACGGTGTTGACCGTGGCCGATGTCGATCGCGCAGCCGATGCCGGCGCCACGTTGGCGTTGGCACCCAACTTCGACGCCGCGGTCGTGCAACGCACGGTGCAGCATGGCATGTTCTCAATGCCGGGCGTGGCCACGCCGAGCGAAGGCTTTGCCGCGCTCGCTGCGCGCGCGCACGGGTTGAAGCTGTTTCCGGGTGAGATGCTTGGCCCGCCGGTGATGAAAGCTTGGCGCGCCGTGTTCTCCGCTGGCACCGCGTTCTACGCCGTGGGTGGCGTCGGCGAGCACAACATCGCCGCGTACAAAGCGGCCGGCGCCGCCGGCGCTGGCGTTGGCTCGTCGCTCTATGCGCCGGGCGTGGCGCTGCCGGAACTGACGCGCCGCGCGCTTGCGCTGCAGCGTTGCTGGCGCGACGGCAGCGTGACCTGAAGGGACACGCTGGCCGGCCGCGCGACGCGTTCGTTCAGTGCGCGGAGGGTTCGATCGCCTCGCCAGGGGCCACCAGCTTGTGGTCCCTCGCTGCTTGCAGGGTCTCGGCCTTGCCGTCGGCCCGTGTCTTGGTCGAAGTGGTCAGCGCTTGCCTGGCTGCGACGTCGTAGGTCCTGTAGGCGTTCGGCCCGTAGTCACCTAACGCGCCGTTGCGGTTGGCTGCCAGCGTCTCGGCCTTGCGCTGCTCGCGGGTCTTGGTTGAGGCTGGCAGCGTTTGCTTGTTGGCCGCGATCGCTTCGCCGGCCGGCAGCAACTCGCCCGCTTGGTTGGCAGCGCGCGTTTGCTGCTTCACTTCGGCGCGCGAAACGGCCTGGCCGTCGGTCAGGGCGTAAGCAGCGGGCGTCAGCACCGCGGCGACAGCGATGCCTGCGAGCAGGCGGGTGGTGTGAATGGCGTTCATCAGTGAGCTTCCTTACATCGGCGTGTGTTCTTGGCCGGTACGAAGAGACTAGCGGCGGTGCGGGCTGCGGGTCAATCGGCGGCAGATTTCAAACGCAATTCAACGAGGCCCGAACATGCGGAACTTCTGTCAATGGCCATGCAACCGAGACCGCATACCTCTGGTGCAACGCATGCGCTCGATGCGCTGCCTCACGGCTTTGCCCGCACCACACGCCAGCCGAGGATCAACACCAGCACACCCGCCAACCCCACGATCTTGACGATCGAACCCACCGCCATGCCCAGCGCGCTGATCCAAGCCAGAGCCCACAGCTCGTTGTGGCCCAACGTGATGGTGACCCAGGTGAACAGGTTCTCGCCGAGGTCGGCGAACACCGCCACCGGCAGCGCCCAGCCGAGGATGTTGAGCGCCTTGGGCACCCGCCGCCCCAGGCGGTTGAGCCCGGCCGCGTGAGCGAACGCGCGCGCCGCGAGCGTGGACAGCACACAGGCATAGCTCACGATCAATGCAATGTCCCACACCACGGCCCAACGCGGTGCCTTGAACGTGTTGAGCGTGCTCCACCCCACGGAATCTGCAGAAAAGATCGCGCTGAGCTGCCAGAGCTGGAATCGCAGATTCGTCTCCAGGCAGTCACGAACGTTCCACGTGGCACCCAGCGAGAGATGCCCGATGGCGACGACCAGGAAGCACGCCACGACGAGGAACATCCACCACCAGGCCGTGATGCCGCTGCGACGCCACGTCGTGTCGTTGGGGAACACCGCGTTCCAATGGCCGACTGAAGGGTGCTCGCCCATGCGCGCCGCCACATCGGGCACATCGTCCACGGCCACCCGGCGGGTGTCGCGCAACGCCATGCCGCTGAGCGCCCACAACGGCGTGATGTGCAACTGGCAGTGCACTGTGGGGTGCGCCGCACCGGTCGTCACCGGATCGGGCTTGCCGGTGATCTGCTGAATCACCTGCGCCACCGCCGCCGCCGTGCTGGCCTCGCTGTTCAGCGGCTGGCCGCCGTGACGCAGCCGCAGGCCACACTGCACCG
>JBIODO010000245.1:0-6459 GCA_044445225.1 Burkholderiales bacterium | reverse complement strand
GCGGACTCGATGCGCCAGACCGCCTCGATTGCGCGCTGGACATCGGTGGCCGCCATGGTGTGTCTCGGCGCAGGCTGCTCGTTCAGGCGCGGACGGGGCTCAGGTGCCCTCGGCCATCGCCCGCAGGCTGGCCAGGCCCGAGTCGAAATCAGCGCCGATCATGCGATCCATGTTGAACAGCCGATGGATCAGCTTGCCGATGGTCGGCACGTCGCCTTCCATCGCCCAGGTGACCCGCGTCGAGTTGCCGTCGGGCTCCAGCGTGAAGCGCACGCGGTTGTCGGCTGCGATCGGCTCGAGCATGCGCAGGTGCATCGCCACCAGATGGGGTGCGCTGGATTGCGTGATCTCGAGCCGGCCTTTGCCGACCTCGCGATTGCCGTCGAAGGCGCAGGCCGCGCCCACGCCTTGCGCCGGGCCGCTGTAGTCGAGCTTGATCTGCGGGTCCTTGCGCACGAACGGGCTCCAGCGGTTGGATGCATGCAGGTCGTTGATGAGCGGGAAGATCTTGTCCGGCGCCGCGGCGATTCGCGCCGAACACGCGACGCGAAAGGTGTCGGGCTGCATGGTGGCAAACAAAAGCACCGCCGCGAGGGCGAGCGCCATGGTGGCCAGGATGATCTTGAGCATGAGGGTTTCCGGCGAGAGCGTGGGTTCGGTGCAGCGCCGCGGTCAACGGCCGGCCAGCACGCCCATGTCGCGAAAGCGCCCCGCCGCCTCACTGGCGCCGAAGTCTTCGAGCTCGAAGATCTGGCGCACCTCGATCTCGCAGGCGCCGCCGTCGATCGACGGATTAGGGAAGCGCCGCGACCATTCGAGCGCCTCGTCGCGCGTGCGGGTCTGAATGATGGTGTAGCCGGCGATCAGCTCCTTGGTTTCGGCGAACGGGCCGTCGGTCACGCGGCGCTGCGTGCCGTCGTAGCGCACGCGCCAGCCCTTGGCGCTGGGCTGCAGGCCCGATGCATCCAGCAGCACGCCGGCCTTGGCCAGTTGCTCGTGGTAGTCGGCCATCGAGGCGATCAACGCCTCGCCGGGCATCACACCCTGTTCGGATTCACGGGTGGCCTTGACGATGATCATGAAACGCATGGCAGTGGCTCCATGTCGGTTGGCGGCCCTCCGACGGACCGAACGGGATGTTCGATCATCTGGGCTCTCATCCGCACGACGAACGTCGAGGTCCATTTTCGACAAGCGGCAGGTCGCGGAGCAGCCCTGCCAGCGAACGCCGCGGACCCGGCTCCGCCGGCCTGCTGGCATGGCCCCTTGTGGAGGGGCCGCCGCTAGGCCGCCCCGGAGGCGGGCGCCTTGCTGTCGTCGTAGCAGGGCGCCAGCGACCTCACCTCGACCGTGCACCACTCGGCGGCCGGGCAGCGCTTGGCAATCGCCAGCGCCTCGTCGTGCGTCGTGCAATCGACGAGGAAGAAGCCGCCCACCATCTCCTTGGCCTCGGCGAACGGGCCATCGACCACGCGCGAGCGGCCGTCTCGCACCTGCACGCGCGAGGCCTGGTTCTGCGAGGCGAGCGACTCCACGCCGAGCAGCAGCCCTTGCGCCTTCAGCTCGTCGGCGAAACGCTGCATGCGCGCGTACACCTGCTGCCCTTGCTCGAGCGTGCGCGTGGCGCGCTGGCCAGGAGGCTCGATCATCAACAGCATGTAGGCCATGGGCAGTCTTTCGTTCGCTTGTGGCGAGGGCCGAATTAGAGCATCCGATGCCAACCCGGCGCCGAGCGGTGCCTTCGCGCGGCGCGCCGCTCTATGCCGACGCCAGGCGATCGCGCAGGGTGCGCTTCATCAGCTTGCCGTTGGCGTTGCGCGGCAGTGGTGAGTCGCTCCAGGTGAACGTTTCCGGCACCTTGTAGTCGGCCAGCCGCGCGGCGCAGAAGGCGCGCAGCGCCGCGTCGTCGGCCGCGCTGCCCGGCGCGTGCACGAAGGCGTGCACGCGTTCGCCGAGAACCGGGCACGACTTGCCGACGACCGCGGCCTCGACCATGCCCGGCCAGGCCATCAGCACGTTCTCCACCTCGACCGAATAGATCTTGAAGCCGCCGCGGTTGAGCATGTCTTTCTTGCGGTCGAACACGCGCACGTAGCCTTGCGCATCGACCGAACCGAGGTCGCCCGAGTGCCACCAGCCGGCGGTGAACGACGCCGCGCTGGCTTCGCGGTTGGCCCAGTAGCCCGGCACCACCATGGGCCCTGCGATCCACAGTTCGCCGGTGTCGCCGGGCGGCACCTCGCGGCCCTCGTCGTCCATCGCGCGCACCTCGGCCAGCGGCAGTGCGACGCCCACGCTGTCGGCATGCGCGCGCGTGTCGCCCATCGGCATCATCGTGGCGGGCGAGGTGGTTTCGGTGGCGCCATAGCAGTTGAGCAGCGTGAGCCCGGGCAGCTTCTGCGCGAGCGCATCGATGGTGGCCACCGGCATCGGCGCGCCGCCGTAGCCACCGATCCGCCACGCGCTGAGGTCTGCCTGCGCGAAGGCGGGCTGCAGCAGGCACAGGTTGTACATCGCCGGCACCATCAGCGTGTGCGTCACGCGCTCGCGCTGCATCAGCGCGATGAACGGCTCGGCCTTGAACGCCGGCACGATGACCGTGGTGCCGGCCACGCCGATCATCGTCAGCAGGATCGCGACCAACCCGGTCACGTGGCTGGCCGGCACCGCGAGCGCCGACACCTCGCCCGCACCGAGCCGCATGCACACCTGGTAGTGCAACACCGAGTGCACGAGGTTCAGTTGGGTCAGCATCGCACCCTTGGGGTTGCCGGTGGTGCCCGAGGTGTAGAGGATCACCGCGACGTCGCTCTCGGCCGGGTCGGCCGCCGAGGGTGCCGCGGTCTCGTGCGCGAGCAGGCTGTCGTACGGCAGGCAGCTCGCCGCCTCACCGATGGCCACGCGCCACTGCAGCGCGGGCGCCTCGCTGGCAGCGGGCAGGCGCTCGGCCAATGCCGCGTCGGCGACGATGCCGATCGCGCCGCACTGGCGCACGATGTAGGCGAGCCCAGGGCGTTGTTCGCGCACGCCCACCGGCACCGCGATCGCGCCCAGCCGTTGCAGCGCCAGCAGCACGAACACGAACTCGGGCCGGTTGTCGATGAACATCACGACGCGCTCGCCGCGCGCCACGCCGCGCGCTGCCAGGCCGGCTGCCAGCCGTTGCACGATGGCGTCGCATTGTGCGTAGGTGACGCGCTGGCCTTCGCACACCAGCGCGGTGGTCGACGGCGCCTGCGCGCAGGCGGCCGCGAACATGGCCTGCAGGTTGCGCGGCCGCTCGACGAAACAGCGCACGATGCGGTCGCCGTACAGCGCCTCGGCGCGCTGCGCCGGCAACGGGTAGCCCGACCAATGGCCCCTCATGGCCATCACCTCACGCCGCGGCGGCCACCACGTTGGCGCCGCGCTCGATCACGAACTCGGCATCGAGCAGCGAACGCGAGTGGTTGAGGTCGCTTTGCGAGATCAGCACCGCGATGCGGCCGCCCTTCAGGCCCGCGATCACGTCGGCCAGGCGCCTCGACAGCGCCGGCGCCACGCCCTCGAACGGCTCGTCGAGCAACAGCAGCCGCGTGCCCACCGCCAGAGCACGCGCCAGCGCGGCGAGCTTCTGCTGGCCGCCCGACAGCAGCAACGCGCGACGCTCGCGCATCTCGATCAGCTCGGGCAGCACGCGGTACACCAGCGCGAGGCGTTCGTCGACCTTCAGTGCCGGGTTCACCCACACCGGCACCAGGATGTTTTCTTCCACCGTCAATTCGGGCACCAGGCCGCGGTCTTCGGGCATGTAGCCGATGCCCAGCGCCGCGCGCGCATGGCGCGGCAGCGTGGCCAGATCTTGGCCGTCGAACGTGATGCGTCCCTGGCTCGGCGTGAGGTGGCCCATCACCGTGCGCATCAGCGTGGTCTTGCCGGCGCCGTTGCGGCCCACCAGGCCCACCATCGTACCGTCGGCCACCGTGAGCGTGAGACCGCGCAGCGCCTGCACCGATTGGATTGCGACGTGGATGCCTTCGATCTGCAGCATGGTCAGGCGGGCTCCTGCAGCAACTCGCCGGTGACGTAGCGCCGCACATCGTCGTTGGCCAGCGCCTTGTCGGGCACGTCGTCGGCGATGATGCGGCCACTCGCGAACGCGATCACGCGGTCGGCGTAACGCGCGACGATGTCCATGTCGTGCTCGACGAACAGCACCGTGGTGTCGCGCTCGCTGCCGAGCGCCGCCATGATGGTGTCCATCATCGGAAACTTCTCTTCGGCCGACACCCCGCTGGTGGGCTCGTCGAGCAGCAGCAGCTTGGGCCGCACCGTGAGTGCCATCGCAATGTCGAGCAGTTTGCGCACGCCGCCGGGCAGCTCGACGACCGTGCGATCGCGGTGCTCGCTCAGCCCGAATCGCTGCAGCAGGGCTTCGGCGCGTGCCACCGCATCCGCGTTGCGCGCCGCCTGGCTGAAGCTCAGGCGCTTGTCATGACAGGCCTTGGCCACCAGCATGTTGTCGAGCACCGACAGCTCGCCGAACAGCTGCGGAATCTGGAACGAGCGCGCCACGCCGAGCTGCACGATGGCGCGCGGGTCGAGCGCCGTGATGTCGCGGCCGTCGAAGCGGATGTGGCCGGCGTCGGGTTTGAGATACCCGGTGATCATGTTGACGAAGGTGGTCTTGCCGGCGCCGTTGCTGCCGATCAGGCTCACCCGTTCTCCGGGCTGCACCTGCACGTTCAGCTCGGCGGCGGCGACCACCGCGCCGAACCGTTTGCCGACGTTTTGCGCCTCGAGCAAGGCGGTCATCGTGGCACCCCTGCCGCTGCACGCCTTCGCGGCGCGCGGGAGCGTGCGCACTTGGGGAGGCCCGGCGCACACATCAGCGACCTCCCTTGCCGATCCACAGCGACCCGATGCCGCGCGGCAGGAAGCGGATCACGAACAGCAAGAACAGGCCCAGTGCCAGTTGCCACGTGTTCGGAAAGTACGAGCTGGAGAACGAGCGCACCACCTCGAGCACCGTGCTGGCCACGAACACCGCGGCCACGCTTTGCCAGCCGGCGAGGATGGCCACGAACACGAACTCGCCTGAAGTCGTCCAGTAGCTGAACTGCGGCTCGATGTGGCCGAGCGACAGCACCACCAGAGCGCCGCCGACGCCTCCGCACCACGCCGCGATCAGGAAGTTGACCGTCATCGCCTGGCGCACCGAGCCGCCGAGGTACTCGACGCGCAGCTCGTTGTCGCGCGCCGCCAGCGTGACCAGGCCGCGCGTCGAATCGAAATACACGCGGGCCAGCAGCGCCATCGCGGTGGCCACGCCCACCGTCACCAGGTACAGCACGTAGCCCACCTGCGCGTCGGGCGGCCGCCAGCCGAGCAGCGTGGCGCGGCCGACGTTGAAGCCGTCGGAGCCGCCGAGGATTTCGATCTTCATGCCCAGGCCGTAGGTCACCATCGACAGCGCCAGCGTCAGCATCGCGAAGAAGATGCCGCGGTAGCGCGCCAGCAGCGGCGCGAAGGGCAAGGCGATCAGCGTGGCCATCACGCCGCCGGCCAGCGCCAGGCCCAGCGCATCGGTGAAGCCGAGCTTGTTGAACAGCAGCGCCGCGGTGTAGCCGCCGATCGCGAACACCATGCCCTGGCCGAACGGCACCACGCCGCCGCGCATCAGTGCCACGATGCCCAGCGACACCAGCGCGTGGCCGGCCGACATCGTGATCAGGTAGGTCAGCCACTTGGGCGCCACCAGGCCGGCGACCGCCAGCGCCGCGAACGCCGCGAATCCCTGCCAGAGCATGCGCGAGCGGCGCGGCGCCGAGGGTGCGCGGGTGGCGGATGGGGATGGCGTGACGACGGCCGACATCGTGGCACCAGCCGAGGTCAGATCTTTCGCGCCTGGATGCGCTGGAACAATCCCTCAGGCCTGAACATCAGCACGATGGCCATCACGATGTAGATCGAGAACAGCTCGGCCACCGGCGCCAGGTGCACGGCCAGCGAGCGCGCGAGTCCGACGATCAGTGCGCCGATCGCCGCGCCCTCGATGCTGCCCAGGCCGCCGATGATCACCACCGCGAACGACACGACGATCACGCCCACCGAGATGCCGGGTGACACCGAGATCATCGGCGCGGTGAACGCGCCGCCGATCGCCGCCAGGAAGATGCCGATCGTGAACGCCAGCATGTACACGCGCGACACGTTGATGCCCATGCTCGACGCCACCTCGGCGCTGTGGATCACCGCCAGCACGATCTTGCCTTGCCGCGTGCGGTTCAGGCCCCACCACACGGCCAGGCCCACCCCGATGGCCAGCGCCACCATCGCGAAGTCGTAGCCGACGTAGGTCTGCACGCCGAGGTTCACATTGCCGAACAGGCCGTACGGCTCCGACACGAAATGCGGGTTGGTGCCCCAGATCAGCTTGGTCACGTCCTCGAGGATCAGGAACATCGCGTAGGTCACGAG
>JBIODO010000244.1:0-6459 GCA_044445225.1 Burkholderiales bacterium | reverse complement strand
CTCTTGGTCTTCTCGCCCGACGCGGTGGCCAGCATCAGGCGGAAGATGCGCTCGCCCACCGTGTCGATGGTGTCGCCGCCCTCGATGATGCCGCCGCAATCGATGTCGATGTCTTCCTGCTGCTTGAGCCACAGCGCGGTATTGGTCGACAGCTTCAGCGACGGGCTCGGTGCACAGCCATACGCCGAGCCGCGGCCGGTGGTGAAGCAGATCAGGTTGGCGCCGCCGGCCACCTGGCCGGTGGCCGACACCGGGTCGTAGCCCGGCGTGTCCATGTAGACCAAGCCTCTGGCCTTCACGGCCTCGGCGAACTCGACCACGTCAACCAGGTTGGTGGTGCCGCTCTTGGCGATGGCGCCGAGCGACTTCTCGAGGATCGTGGTGAGGCCACCCGCCTTGTTGCCGGCCGATGGGTTGTTGTCCATCGACATGTTGTTGCGCGCGGTGTAGGCCTCCCACCAGCGGATGCGCGCCAGCAGCTTGTCGGCCACCGCTTGCGACACGGCGCGGCGCGTCAGCAGGTGTTCGCCGCCGTAGATCTCGGGCGTCTCCGACAGGATGGCGCCGCCGCCGTGGCGCACCAGGCGATCGACCGCCGCACCGAGTGCGGGGTTGGCGCTGATGCCTGAATAACCGTCGGAGCCGCCGCACTGCAGGCCCACCGTGATGTGGCTGGCGCTCACCGGCTGGCGCTTGACGCGGTTGGCCTCCTTCAGCAAGCCCTTGATGATCTGCACGCCGCGCGCCACCGTCTTGGCGGTGCCGCCCGAGTCCTGGATGCTGAAGGCCTGCAGGCGCGCGCCCTCGGCCAGGCCCTCTTGCGCCATCAGGCCTTGGATCTGGTTGGTCTCGCAGCCCAGGCCGACCACCAGCACGGCCGCGAAGTTGGCGTGCTTGGCATAACCGCCCAACGTGCGGCGCAGCACCAGCAACTCCTCGCCATCGCTGGCGGTGGCGCAGCCGGCGCCGTGGGTGAGCGCCACCACGCCGTCGACGTTGGGATAGTCGGCCAGCGCCTCGGGGTGGATGTCGCGCCGGAACTGGTCAGCGATCGCGCGTGCCGCGGTGGCCGAACAGTTGACGCTGGTCAGCACGCCGATGTAGTTGCGCGTGGCGATGCGGCCGTCGTCGCGCACGATGCCCATGAAAGTGGCCGGCGCGTCCACATAGGCGGTCGGATGCACGCCGGCGCCCACCTCGTGCGCACGCTCGAAGGTCGAGAACGCCAGGTTGTGCGTGTGCACGTGCTGGCCCGGCGCGATGGGCTGCGTCGCGAAGCCGATGATCTGGTTGTAGCGCCGCACCGGCGCGCCGGCGGCGATGCGGTGCACCGCGACCTTGTGGCCCGGGGGCACCAGGCCCGCCACCGTGATGCCCTCGCTGTCGACGCGCGTGCCGCCCAGCAGCTGGCGGCGCGCAATCACGACGTCGTCGGCCGGATGGATGCGAATGACGGCTGCACTGTCCGTGGCCACGGCGGTGTTCATTGCGGACTCCCTTCGCACTCCCTGACAAACCGGCGAGCGTCCCTTCGGCTTGCTGATGGGACGCTCGCGCGATCTTGCTTCTTATTTCAGCGTCTTGCGCGCCGATGCCCGCTTGGCCTTGGTCGCCGCCAACTGGTACGCCCGCTCGGCCGTGCGCCGCAGCTCAATGGCCTTGGTCAAGGCCGTCTTGTAGCGTGCAACCGTGTAGGTGTTTTCGGTGGCGATGTAGACGCTGCGCGTGGTGGGCTTCATGCCAAAGCGCGGCAACGTGACGCCGAAGCTGGCGTCGCGCGTGTTGCGCCCGGGCCGAGTGCGCACGATTGGGCCCGAAATGCCCACCGGCAGGTTGGAGCCTTTGTTCGACGCGATGTCGCGCCGCAGGCCCGACGGTGCCGGCAGTTTGGCGATGCGCTTGATCAATTCGGCAGTGGCCAGCTTCAAGGCCGCGCGCGCCTTGCTGCCGTCGTTGCTGTGGTCGGAAAACATCTTCGATTTCCCGTACCGCAGCTGCCAGCCGTGGGTGTGCTTCGAGTCGATGCGTTGAATGTGTTCTGGGACTCGAAAGGTTGCTCCCGTGAAGATCCGGACGACTCGTGTCTTCACGCAGTGATACTCCTTTGCAAGGTTTCAGTTGTCGATCAACTCCGGGTTCCAGGCGTGCACGGATTGCTGCTGCACCCCCAAGCCCTCGACGCCTACGCGCATGGTGTCGCCCGGCTTCAAGAACTGAGGTTGCGGCTTCAAGCCCATGCCCACGCCGGGCGGTGTGCCCGTCGCGATCAAGTCCCCCGGCTCCAGCGTCATGAAACGGCTGAGGTAGCTCACCAGTTGCCTGACGCCGAACACCATCGTACGCGTATTTCCGTTTTGCATGCGGCGCCCGTTGACCTCGCACCACATCGGCAAGGTCTGCGGATCGGGGATCTCGTCGGTGGTCACCAGCCAAGGGCCCACCGGGCCGAAGGTGTCGCAGCCCTTGCCCTTGTCCCATTGCCCGCCGCGCTCGAGCTGGAACTCGCGCTCCGACACGTCGTTGACCACGCAATAACCTGCCACGTAGTTGAGTGCATCGGCCTCGGGCACGTAGCGTGCCCGGGTGCCGATCACCACGCCGAGCTCGACCTCCCAGTCGCCCTTGACCGAGCCCTGCGGCAGCACCACGGCGTCGTTAGGGCCAACCCGCGCGCTGATGGGCTTCATGAACAGAATCGGCTCCTTGGGCACCGGCATGCCCGCTTCGGCCGCATGGTCCACATAGTTCAGGCCGATGCACAGGAACTTGCCGCACCAGCTCCACGGCGGCGCGATGCGGCCGGGCTGCGCCACCACCGGCAGCGTCACCGGGTCGATCGTCCGCAGGTTGGCCAGCGCCGCCGGCGACAGCGCATCGGGACCGATGTCGGCCATCACGCTCGACAGCGAGCGCACCTTGCCCTGGGCATCGATCAGACCGGGCCGTTCAGAACCCTTGGCACCGTAGCGCATCAGCTTCATCGAGATTTCTCCTTGTCGTTAACGTCGACTCAATTGGACATGCCGCCATCGGCAATCATCACACTGCCGGTCGTGAACGCCGCCTCGTCGCTGGCCAAGTAGACCGCCAGCGCGGCAATCTCCTCGGTCGTGCCCAGGCGGCCCATCGGCTGGCGCCCGACGAACATCTCGCGCACCTCGTGTTCCGACTTGCCGCTGGCGCGCGCCTGGGTCTTGATGCGTTGCGCCAGCGACGGGGACTCCACCGTGCCAGGGCAGATGGCGTTGCAGCGGATGCCGCGCGAGACGAAATCGGCGGCCACCGCCTTGGTCAGGCCGATCACCGCCGCTTTGCTGGCGCCGTACACAAAGCGGTTGGGCACACCCTTCACGCTGCCGGCCACCGACGCGATGTTGACGATCGAGCCGCCGCCCTGCGCGAGCATGCCGGGCAGAAAGGCGCGGATCGTGCGCGCCATCGCGCGCGCGTTGAGGTTGAACGACAAATCCCAGTCGGCCTCGGTGGCTTCGAGCACGTTGCCCGCGTGAACGATGCCGGCCGCGTTGAACAGCACCTGCACCGGGCCGGCGTCGCGCGCTGCCGCCTCGATGGCGGCGGCGTCCAGCACATCGAGCCGCCGCGTGGCGCAGCCGCACTCACGCGCCAGCGCCGCGAGGCCGGCCTCGTCGATGTCGGTGGCGATCACCCGTGCGCCCTCACGCACGAAGGCCAACGCGGTGGCACGGCCGATGCCTTGCGCCGCCGCCGTGAGAAACGCCGCCTTGCCGGCGAGCCGCATGCCCATGTTGCTAGCCCTTCACTGGATCAGATGCCGCGCCGGGCGCGTCAAGCCGTCGAATGTAGTGCAGCCGCGCCGCGTCGGGCACGGCAGCCGTCAGTGACACGTGCTCCATCAGGTCGGTCTATCGCAGCACGGCACTGGCCTTCGCGGCGTCGATCAACGCCTGCGCGTCACCGGGCAACAAGAACTTCTGCTCCACCGCGCGAGCTGCGGCGGCACGCACGCGCTCGACGTACCCGTCGTGCGAGCCGTAGCGTTCTTCCAGCGACAGCCGCGGATCGTTGTTGACCTTGCGTTCGGCAGCGGTGCGCGCGAATGGAATCATGCCGCCGACGTAGTTGCAGATCTGGTCCTTGTGGAACGGCATCGCGCCGCTCGCGGTGATGTTCCAGCCCAGGTAGGTGCCCAGCGGCGCGTCGAGCAGCACCACCGGCACGCCGCCGCGCTCGTTGCCGTCGGCGTCGACCTTGGGCGCGAACATGGCCAGCACCCGCTTGATGCGCGGCGGCGCGTTGGCCGCGATGCCCGAACCGTCTAACGCGTTGAACTGCGGGCCCCAGTCATAGTCGAGCACCGGCATGATGAAGTCGCCTTCCGGCACGGAGCTGCGCAGGCCGGGCAGCGTGGGGAACCCGAGCGAGGCCTTGTCGGCGTGCGCCAGTGTGCCGTCGGCCAGCATCGGAAAGCGGCTCGGCGGCGGCCGCGTACCCTTCATCACCCAGTCCCTGAAATGCACCCGCAACGCGTTGACCGTCTGCGTGTGCGGCACCGGGTTGGCCGGCAGCACACCGACGCCGAAGTTATTGCCCGGGCATGTCGGCCCCGACTTCGGCAGCCCCACACCGGCCAGGCTCGAATCGAATCCTCCCGCGCCGCCGCCGTGCGTGGAGCTGGCGATGTAGTAGCGGCGCACGTCGTCGGGCAACGGCAGGTCGCTCTTGCCGTCGGTGCCCACCCATTCGGGCGTCAGCTTCAATGCCCACACTTCGGCCGAGCCGAAATGCTCGATCACCTTCGGGCAGGTGTTTGAGCGCGTGCAACGGTCGAGCAGCCCCGCCGCGGGGCCGCCGCGCACCGGGTCTGGTTGCGACAACCACCACTGCGGCCCTTCGCTGCCGGCCTGGTAGAGCTCGAGCACGCCATCGGGCTGTGCCCAGCGAAAGTTCAGCGCGATGCGCCGCCCTGCGATGATCGGCCACATGCCGTCGTGCACACGGCCGCCGCTTTCGCCTTCGTTGAAACCCAGGTGCAGCCAGCCGCGCAGGAAGTTGCCCGACTGCGAGATGCCGCGCGTGATGCTGTGCGTCACGAGTTTGGCGATCGGGTTGGGCGTGCCCGCGTCGTCGGCCGACGCGCTCTTGAAGAAAGCGCCGACGTCGCGCCAGGCGGCGAAGCCGATGCCCAGCACGTAGGGGTGGGCCGCGGTGAACACCACCTGGTACAGCCGCGCGGCATCGAAGCCGCTCTTCAGGCAGATCTGCGTCGCATCGGGCGTGCCGGGGAACGGATTGCCGGCATCGCAGCGCGCCCACGCCCAATCCGACGCTGGGATCATCACTTCGCCGGCGACCTCGCCGCGCTGGTTCTCGCCCGCGCGCGACACCAGCCTGGACTCCCGGGTGTCGAGCGACAGCGGCCGATACGGCACCGGGTTGCCCTGCACCAGCAGCGGCTGCGAGGCCAGCCCCGCGCGGTTGACGATGCGCGCGAACACCTCGCCGGTGATCGGCGCGCCGCCAGGCCCGCGCGCCACCGGCACATGCAGAAACTGCATTCCGGTAGCGGTCGCGCGCGGCTGCACGGCGGTGGTGCCCGCGTTGTCACCCTGCCAGCCGCTGGCCAGCATGATGTCGCCCAATGCGCGCTCCTGCGGCGCGAACGGAAATACGCGGCCGCGATTGGGCACGTCGTGCCACATCAGGCCGCTGGCCTTCGCCGCATCGATCGGCTTGATGATCACGAACGAGGCCACGTAACGCACCTTGCCCTCGGCGTCCTTGGCCAGCTCGATGTCCTGGATGATCGCGTTGCCCGGCAGCTTGGGATCGAGCTCGCCGAATGCGCGTCCGGCCACCTGCTCATAAGCGATGGCCGGCTGCGCGCCGCCCGCGGGCAACGGCTCGGCCACACGCTCGTCGATCACGATGCGCGTCACGCGCGCATGGGCCGCCGTTCCCAGCGCGGCTGCAAGGAGCGCCGCCCACACCGCGTGTCTGTTCATCGCCGTCACCTCGCTGAGCCGTCGATTCAGTAGTGGATGCTGCGCGGCGCGCCGCCGCCGGCGGCGATGGCGTCGCCGTGGATCGCTCGCGAACGCGGCGAGCACAAGAACGCCACCACGTCGGCCACCTCGGCGGCATCGACCACGTGCTGAATCGAGTTGCCCGCCGCCATCTGGGCCTCGATGGCCTCGGGCGCCACGCCTTGCGCGCCGGCGCGCGCCGCCACCAGAGCCGCGGTCCGCTCGGTGCGCGTCAGGCCCGGGTGCACCACGGTGACGTTGATGCCGAATGGCCCCAGTTCGTCGGCCATGTTCTTGGCCAGCGCGGCGACCGCGACGTTGCGCATGCTGCCCACCGCGTTGCCGCTCTGCCGTGCGGCCAGGCCGCTGATGTTGACGATGCGGCCCCAGCCGCGCGCGCGCATGCCCTCGGCCACTTCGCGCGCGCAGCGCACGTAACCCATCACCTTGGTGT
>JBIODO010000243.1:0-6475 GCA_044445225.1 Burkholderiales bacterium | reverse complement strand
TGTGCGGCCGGCGCCAGCAGATCGGCGCGCCGGGGCGGGTGATCACCGGCTTCAGCCTGATGCTGCACGGCCTGTCCGCCGCTGACTCGCTGCGCGTGCAGCGCGCGGGGGTCGGGCCGCATCGCATGCTTGGCGGTGGCATCTTCGTGCCCCACCGATCGGCTGCGGCGGTCGGTGGGTGACGGCAGCCAAAGGAGAGAACATGAACCCCCTAGCTCACATTCGGTCGCTGCCCTCGAGGGGGGGCCATGCTTCCCTTGAGGCGACTCGGCGGGAGGCATGACCATGGCCTATACCGTGAACGGCACCGAACGCGAGACCGACGACCAGGGCTTCCTGCGCGAGGCCGATTTCAGCGAAGAGGTGGTGCGCGTGATCGCCGCGGCCGAGCACATCGAGCTCAGCGATGCGCACTGGCAGGTCGTCAACTACCTTCGCGACCAGTACCGCGAACACGGCCACACGCCGAACTTCCGCAACATGCTCAAGGGCATGGCCGAGATCCGCCCCGGCATCGACAGCAAGGCGCTGTATGACCTGTTCCCGATGGGCCCTGCCAAGCAGGCGGCCAAGGTCGCCGGGCTGACGCAGCCGCTGGGCAAGGGCGGGTATTGATGTCGGACCCCAAGACGCTTCGCGTCGTCCCCTCGAGGGGGAGCCGGCTCGGGGCGGGCGGACGCCGGACCTGAATCGCATGCGAATCAAGAGCCATTGGTTCAAGCCCGGTACGCCGAAGGCGCCGCAGCAGACGGCCAGCGCAATGGCGTTCATCGTCTGGCGCGTAGCGCAGAACATGCTTAAGCAGATGCGCTCGGCGCGCTTCGACATCGACATCGGCCCGCAGTACTTCGCCTTCATGCGCGAGGTGCTGGTGTTCCTGATCCAGGTCGTCGACCGCATGGCTTACGCGCGCATGCCCGAAGGCACGCGTGCCGAGTTCACCACGGCACTGGTGCGACGCGTGGCCGAGATCCTCGAAGACAGCGAGAACGATCTGCTGGGGCTGCCGGTCCCCGGCGCCGAGAGCCATCGCGCGCAATTCATCGAACTGTTCAATGTGCTGTCAGACCACTACTCCGACTTCGGATACGGCCCCGACGGACCTGACTTCGCGTTCGTGCGCTATCTGGGCAGCCGCATCACCGCGCTGATGGCGCAAAAGGACCAGAACTGGGTACTCGACCAGATCATGGCGATCGAAGCCCCCGAGGCGGTGGCGACGCTGCAAAGCGCGATGCAGGGCGTGCTGTCGACCGAGCCGCGGCCGGCGCGGCACCATGGCGTGAGCGGGGACTGAATTGCTCGCTCAACCATCGATGTCTTCCTCAAGCGTCGTCGATTCGACGTGCAGTCCGTTCGACCTCGAAGACGACGATGCCTACCGGCGCTGGCGCGATGCCAAGTGGGCCAGCCAGCCGACGAGGGTCGAAGATCTGGTTGTCGAGATCGCCGATCCGCACTGGCTGACGCCCTCAGAGCAGGCGGCACTGCGCGAGCGCTGCAGCACCGCCAACATGGCGATCTATCGAAGCCCGATCACGGCCGCCGACAAGGACATCCCACGCCGCCTCGCGTGCCAGCTCGGGCTACGCCGGCTCGACGCCAACTGGCTGGCCGACGAGGACGGCATCTCGCCGATCACGGTCTGCGCAAACGGGCCGTCGGCGCCGGCCGGCGGCGGCGAGCGCGCGGCCTTCATCCCCTACACCGACCGGCCGATCAGGTGGCACACCGACGGCTACTACCACCCGCCGTCGCGACGCATCGCCGCAATGATCCTGCATTGCGTGACCCCGGCCCGCGAGGGCGGCGCCACGGCACTGATGGACCCCGACATGGCCTACATCGCGCTGCGCGAGGCCCATCCCGAGGGGGTGCGTGCGCTGATGGCGCTCGACGCGATGACGATTCCCGGGCGAATGGACGACGGCGGCGTGGCCCGTGCGGCGCAGGCCGGACCGGTCTTTTCGGTGACTCACGCCGGCACGGTGCTGCATATGCGCTACACGGCACGCACGCGCAGCATTGAATGGAAACCCGACGCCGCGACGCGCGCCGCCGCGGCCTTCCTCGAACGGCTCCTGGCCAGCGACGCGCCGACGCTGTTTCGCACCCGGCTCGAAGCGGGCATGGGCGTTGTCTGCAACAACGTGCTGCACGACCGCTCGGGCTTTGTCGATGATCCGCAGCGCCCGCGCCTGCTGTACCGGGCACGCTATCTGGATCGCATCGAATGAAGTCGCCGGAGTGCAGATGTCGCACTGGCTGACCGTCTGGCGTGCCGCCCAGCTGTTGGGCGTGGGGCGCGGCGTGCTGCAGCAGCAGGTGCGCGACGGCACGCTGAGCCTGAGCGACGGCCTCGTCTCCACCGACGCGCTGCTGCACCTGTATCCGGCGGCCCGGCTGGAACCGTCGGGATTGCTCGAGCGCGTGGCGCACATCAAGGACGAGGCCTTCGGCAAGCGTGTTCGCGAGCGCCTGCTGCCGAGCCAGGAAGTGCTCGCGCAGCGGCTGTTCCTGCAGAGCCAGGAACTGGCCGATGTGCGCCGGCATCTGCAGCGCTACCACGGCCTGGTGGTCGAGCTGCAGCAGCATCTGCGTGAGCTGGCGGCGAGCCGCGCCGGCGACGCCGGGCTGCGCGATCTCGAGCGCGCGTTGACGCAAGGTCTGGCCCAGGCGCTGGCCACCGAACCGGTCGATCTGCTGGATGTGATGGACGATATGTTGAAAGTGATGTCGGCACAGGTCACCGTGCGCCCGAGCGGCCACGAGTTCACGGTCGAGGGTCACGACACGCTGCTGCAGGCGGGTTTGCGTGCCGGGCTCAAGCTCAACTACGGTTGCGGCAACGGCACCTGCGGCATGTGCAAGGTGCGCGTGATCGCCGGCGAGGTGGTGCAGACCCAACCCTTCGACTACCCGCTATCGCAGGCCGAGCGGCAGCAGGGTTACACGCTGCTGTGTGCGCACACGCCGGCCAGCAGCGAGCTGACGCTGGAGCTCCTTGAAGCGCGCGGGCCCGAGGACATCCCGCAGCAGGAGATCGTCACCCATGTGCGCGCCGTGACCGAGCTTGCGCCCGACACCCGCTTGCTGCATCTGCAGACGCCGCGCAGCCACCGTCTGCGTTTTCTGGCCGGACAGTCGGTGGCCCTTGGCATCGCGACGCCGGGCGGTGATCTGCAATCCAGCCGTCCGCTGGCGAGCTGCCCCTGCGATGACCGCAACCTGCACTTCTTCATCGCGCGCGACGAGCAGGACCCGCTGGCGCGACATCTGTTTGCCGACCGCCTCGGGCCAGGCGAGCCGGTGACGGTGCGCGGCCCGGCCGGTGATTTCGTGCTCGCCGACGGCACTCGGCCGCTGGTGTTCGCGGCCTGCGACACCGGCTTCGCGCCGGTGAAGAGTCTGATCGAGCATGCCCTCGCGCTGGATGCGGCGCCGTCGCTGTCGCTGTTCTGGCTGGCCACGCGCAGCGACGGGCACTTCATGGCCAACCAGTGCCGCGCCTGGTCAGAGGCACTGGACCAGTTCGAGGTTGCGCTGTCGTCGAACGCCGATGCCGCTCGCGGTGCTGGCGAGATCGCGCGGGCGATGCGAGCCGACCTGTTCGACATCGAGTGCGACTTCTATTTGGCCGGGCCGCGGCCGTTCGTGCAGGTCTTGCGCGAGGAACTGCGCGCGGCTGGCGTGCCGGCGGCACAGCTGTTCTCGGAGGTGATCGAGTCCGACCTGGTGGGGCATCCCGCATGATCGGCGCCGCCTGCTCTCCGGCCGCCGATGCCACGTTGCCCGATTGCGCCGGCGACGAGTTGTTTGCGCTGCAGGTGCTCGGTGACAGCATGGCGCCCGAGTTCCAGTCCGGCGAGATCATCGTTGTCGAACCCGAAGGCCTGGCCCGCGACGGTGCCTACGTGGTGGCCTGGTATCGCGACGAATGGATCTTTCGCCAGCTGCGTCGCAACGCTGCGGGCTGGACCCTGCACCCGCTGAACCCGGCGTGGCCCGACCTGCCGCTTTCGGACCCCGCGGCCGTGCGCGGTGTCATCATCCAGAAGGCCTTGCCGGGTCGGAGGCGAGCGTCCAAACGCTACATCTGAGGGGGATGCACGGTGCCGTACTACATCTACCGCGTGCTGCCGTTCGCGCAGCTCGAAATGCTGGGCGTGTTCGACGCCTTCAAGGCTGCGTCGGTGCACGCCAAGGCGCTGCGTGCGGCCAACGGCGGCGATTCCCGAGCCAAGGTCAAGGTCATGTTTGCCGACAACGAGCAGATGGCGGAAGACCTGCTGTGCCAGATCCGCGACCCCGGGCCATCGGGCGACGATTGAGAGTGCGAGACAGCGGGGTCTCGCGGACGCGGCGGCGCAGGTGAGCCTGCCGCGCCTCGATCGGCTGGTGGATGCGGTACAGACCAACTGCCATATCGCCGATGCCGGCCACGCAGCGGACATGACGCTGTGCATCTATCTCTTGCAGATGCGCGAGTTCTTCCGCTGGGAGAACGGCATCGCTCCGATGCAGCGACTGCGGCACGACGAAGTCGGAGCCTGGCTCGAGGAGCGCGAATCGCTGTGGGCCGCGCTCGAGGGCAAAGCCTATGCGCCGCTGCCGCTGCAGGGCGGCTGGTTCGATCCTTTCGATGCCGCCGCCGTCAATGCGCAATTGCGCCCGTTTGGCCTGGTCTATGGGGCCGGCTATGTCGGGCCCGGGCGCGCGAGCTTCTTTCTCGGCGAGTTGCAGAGCGTGCAGCGGCGCGATGGTATCGACGTGCTGGTGTGCGCCTGCGAGCACGCCCGCAGCCTGATCGCGCCGCCGGCAGCCCTCACAGGGTCGACTGTGCTGTTGCGGCAGGAGTCCCTCGCCAGGTGGGTCTGGGAGAAGTTCGAGGCCTGGACGCTCAAGCGCCAGCACGGCCCCTTCAAGGCTGCGCTCGACGCGTACGGATTCGATCGACTCGGCCTGGCAGCGGTCGAGCGCCTGGTCGAAGGCGAGCGCGAGCCCCTGGTCCTCCATGAACTCGGCGAGTTCAGGGCGGGTCGACGGCTCGGGACCGACTGGCAGAGCTTGCGCGGACTGGCATCACGTCGCACCGATCTCTACCTGAGGGCCGTCCGCGATCACCTGGCCGACTGCCTGGTGACCTTGCCGTCGCTGCTGCACGCGCGCGCCGACGCCTCGCTGCACTTCTGGTTCGCCAATCTGGAAGGCGTGCGCGCGCTGCTGTTCCCGCGCTTGGCGCAGGCGTATGCGGCCTGGTCGGCGGGTGACGATGGCGCCGCGCTGCGCGCCGCGATCGCGGCTGGCTCCATGCACTGGCAGCGGGCCTGCGACGAGCTGCTGGCGCTGTACCGGGCCCCCGGCGCCGATCCGGCGTCGCGCATCGAAGCGTGCATCACGGCGCCGGGTTGGGTGCTGCGCTGAGCGCGCCGTGGCGGCGCCGGACGAGTGCTATGCCGAGGGCGGCACTTGCGGCGCGCCGAGCCGCTTCCATGCCTGGAAGCCGCCGGCCACCGACAGCGCCTTTGCGTAGCCCAGGGAACGAAGCAGGCTTGCGGCGTACAAGCTGCGGCGACCGCTGTTGCACATGCACAGCAGGATGTTGTCGCGCGCATGGTGCAGCTGATTGATCGTTGCGAAAAAGGACTGCACGTCGATGTCGCTGGGTTTGCCTGCGTCAAGAATGTCCTGCTCGTCCTCGGTCAGGGCGTGGCCGAGCATCAGCTTCACCTCGAACAGCGGGATGTGCACGGTGTCGGGGATTGCCCCCTTCATCTCGATCTCGAAGGATTGGCGGATGTCGACCATCGTGCCGAGACCGAGGCGACAGAGCTCGATGGCGCTGGTCAGGCTGATCTCGAGGCTTTCCCGCTCGGCAGGGCTCGCCGCGCCGTCAACGGTCTTCATGGCGCCGTCGTGGCGGAGTCGACTTCATCAAGGCATTGTCGCTCGGGTTCGCCGGTGCCGGGATCCATGAACGATGTGCTCCACTTTGCCTTGATCGGCATCAATGCGGCGTGCCAAATCGATCCTATGGTTCGTCGACGCCCTGATCGAGGATGAGCCATGGACCTGCTCGCATTCGCCCGCGGCCCGGCGCTTGCGGTCGCCCTCGCGGTCTTCGTGCTCGGCTCGCTGTGGCGCATGACCCGCGTGCTGTCGAAGCCGCGCATGCGCGACCTCTCTCCCGCGCGGGCGGGCATGCCGCCGGACGGCGTCGGTGCACTGCGCGCCGTCGTGCGCGGCATGTGGCCGCGCAAGGACTTCTTTCCCGCGCCGTGGTTCGTGGCTGCCAATGGCTACATCTTCCACATCGGACTGGCGTTGGTGTTCTTCGGCTATGCGCCGCATGTCGCGTTCGTCCGACGGCTTACCGGGCTGTCGTGGCCTGCCCTGCCCGACACTGTGATGTATCTGGCCGCGGGTGCCACGATGGTGTCGCTGCTGATGGCACTCCTCGTCCGTCTCGCCAGCC
>JBIODO010000242.1:0-6476 GCA_044445225.1 Burkholderiales bacterium | reverse complement strand
TTGCCCGTGTACAGCGTGATGCGATGCTCGGCCTGCGCATCGACCACGCCGCGCACAACGTCGAGCGTGCGATAGCGGTTGAACGGCGCCATCTTGATCGCCACCACATTCTCGATGGCGGCAAAGCGGCGCCAGAAGCTCACCGGCAACTCGATGCCGCCGACCGCAGGCTGTAGATAGAAGCCCACCAGAGGCAGCTCGGCGGCCACCGCCTCGCAGTGCGCGATCAGCTCGTGTTCGCTGGCGCCCCTCAGCGCCGCCAGGCTCAGCAGGCCCGCGTGGTAGCCGAGCGTGCGGGCGAGCTGCGCCTCACGCAGAGCCTGCGCGGTGGTTCCGGCCAGGCCCGCGATCATGAACAGCGCGCGTGCGCCACCGAGCGGTATCCACTCGCGCGCGGTCTGCATCGCCAGCGCGAGCACCGGCTCGTAGAGGCCCGCATCGCGGATCGCAAACTGCGTCGAGTGCACACCCACCGCCAGGCCACCCGAGCCGGCGTCGAGGTAGTAGCGCGTCAGCGCGCGCTGGCGGCGGCGGTCGAGCCGGCGGTTGGCATCGAGCGCCAGCAGATGCGCCGGCAGCACCGCGCCGCGGCGCAGCACCGCCAGCGTGTCGGCGGGAATGTCGGTCCAGTGCATGCGGGTCCTGCGCTAGGAGGCTCGAGTTCGCGACGGCTTCAATACTTGCCGTCGCGCGCTTCGTAGTGCGTGGGTTTGTTCAGGCTGGCCATGTCGCGCGACACCCAATCGGCGGTCCAGTCGAGCATCGACGCCAACGGGATCACAGGCGGGCCGAACAGGCGCTGCGCCTCACTGGTGTCCACCAACCACGCCGTGGCAGATTCCCTGCCGGTGAACACGGGCGCAACGCCCAGGCGTTGCGCCAGGCCTTCGGCCAGCTCGCGGATGCGCTGCGCAGGCCCGCTGACGTTGAGCCCGCTGGTCGGCGCTGTGCAATGCGCCAGCGCGCGCAACGCCCAGTCGTTGGCATCGCCCTGCCAGATGATGTTGGCGTGTGCCATCGTGAGGTCGATCGGCTGGTGCGCCACGAGCTTGCGCGCGAGGTCGTGCAGCACGCCATAGCGCATGTCGATCGCGTACGACAGGCGGATCAAGCGCCCCGCGGTGCCGCGCCCGTGGGACCAATGTTGAAACATCCGTTCGCGCGCGACGCACGAGTTCGCGTATTCGCCGGGCGGCGGCGTCAGCGGTGCGGACTCGGCTGCTCCCGGGCCGTTGACGTCGACGAACGGGTACACGCAAGCGGTGGAGAACGCGACGATGCGCGAGGCCGCATACCGCTCGGCCACCAGCGCCGGCACATGCGCGTTCATCGCCCATGTCAGCCACTCGCTGCCGCTGGAGCCGAACTTGCGCCCGGCCATGAACACCACGTTGGGCACGTCGGGCAGCGCGGCGAGCTGCTCGTGCGACAGCAGGTCGGTGAAGATGCATTCAATGCCGTGCCGCTCGAGCGTGGCCCTCACGTCCGGCTCCGAGAAGCGCGCCACGCCGATCACGCGCTTGTCCGGCGCGGCGCGCTTGGCCAGGCGCGCCAGCGTGGGCCCCATCTTGCCGCCCACGCCGAGAACCAGGATGTCGCCAGGCACGCCGCGCAGCGCTGTCACCAGCGGGGCCGACGGCGTGGTCATCACGTCCTCGAGGTGCTCGACGCTGTCGAATCGTGCAGGAAGCGTACCCATGCTCAGCCCTTGCGCAGATAGCCGAGCACCAGCGCTGTCATGTGCGCGAGCCGCTCGTCGCGTGCTTTCCTGGCTTTCAGGTCGCGGCCGAAGATCGCCGACAGCGTGTAGTTGTTGCCGAGATAGAAATACGCGAGCGCGGCGATCGAGATGTAGAGCTGCACGGCGTCGACCCCTGCGCGGAACACGCCCGCCTTCACGCCGCGCTCGAGGATCTCGCGAATCATCGCGACGAACGGCGAGTGCATGCGCCGCACCTTGGTCGAAGCCTTCAGATGCTCGGCGCGGTGCAGATTTTCGCTGTTGAGCAGGCTCAAGAACTCCGGGTGCTCGAGGTAGTAGGCCCAGGTGAACGCGATCAGCCTGCGGATCGCCTCGGGCGGGTCGACCGCGTCGAGGTGCAGCGCCTTCTCGGACTCGCGGATGTGCTCGTAGGCGGCCTCGAGCACGGCGCGAAACAGGCCGTCCTTGTTGTCGAAGTAGTAGTACAGCATGCGCTTGTTCGCACCGGCCAGCGCCGCGATGCGGTCGACGCGTGCGCCACCCAGGCCGCTGTGCGCGAATTCGGCCTTGGCCGCCGCCAGGATGCGTGCGCGCGTGGGCTGCGGGTCGCGTGCAGCAGCGGCAGGTTGGCGCGTGCGGGTCGGCATGCGGCGAGTTTAACCAGATGGTTAATCCGCAGGGTCCGACGCCGACGGCCGAGCCGCAGGGACCGCGGCGGCGTCATGGCGGCGTCGCGCTCACGCGCAGCCACGGGGCGATCTGCGTGCGCAGCGTGTCCAGCGTCAGTGGCTTGGTCAGCATGCCGTCCATGCCGGCCGCGAGGCAGGCCTGGCGCTCCTCTTCGCTGGTGTGCGCGGTGAGCGCGACGATGGGGCACCCCGTCCACCGGTCGGCTGCCTGCAGGGCGCGCAGCTCGCGCGTGGCCTGCAGGCCATCCATGCGCGGCATCTGCACGTCCATCAGCACGAGCGCAGGCGCGCGTTCGAGGCACGCCCGTACGGCCTCGTGGCCATCGGTGGCCATGCGCACGCGCACGCCGAGCGCCTGCAGGAATTCCTTGCCGAGCAGCTGATTGACCGGGTTGTCCTCGACCAGCAGCACCTCGATCGCGGACGCTGCGAGCGCGTCGGGCGCGCCGGCCGCGGCCGCATCGGGCGCCACGCGAAGACGCCGCAGTTGTGCCGGCGTCAGCGGCGCCACCAGCGTCGCGATGCGTGCCGCGCGGGCCGCATCGGCCAGCGCCGGCGCATGCCAGTCGGGCCGCACGACCAGATTCAGGCACGCGTCGGGCAAGACCGCGCGCAGGGCCGCGAGGTCGGTGTCGGGCAGCAGGGCCTGCTCGGCGATCACCACCGCGTCGGGCGGCGCGTCGTGCGCCAGACGCGCCCGCTCCAGCGCCTGCGGCACGCCATAGATCAGCTCGGTGTGCCAGCCCATCCGCTGCAACTGGGCAGACAGCCATTGACCCCCGGGCTCGCGCTGGTAGACGAGCCACACGCGGCCCGGCGGCGGCGGCTCGGGCCGCCGCTGTGCCTCGGGCGTCGGCACCGTCGGCAGCTCGATCTCGACCGTGAACACCGAGCCGCCGGCCGGTGGGCATTCGAGGGTCAGTAAGCCGTGCATCGCCTGCACCAGATGGTGCGCAATGGCCAGGCCCAATCCGGCGCCGCCATGGCTGCGCGCCAGCGTGTCGTCGCCTTGCACGAAGGGCTCGAAGATCGCCGAGCGCCGCTCGGGCGCAACGCCGGGCCCGGAGTCGCTGACTTGCACCTTGAGCCGACAGCGGCCCTCGCCTGCCGGGCTCAGCCAGGTCTCCATCGCAATGCGGCCGCGCTCGGTGAACTTGATGGCATTGCCGAGCAGATTGACCACCACCTGCCGCAACGCGCCGTCGTCGCCCTCCACCCAGGGTGTGTCGCCGTGCCAATCGAAGACCATCAGCAGGTCGCGCCGCCGCCGCGTCATCGAGATCAAGCCGCGCATGGCCGCGGCCAGCACCTCCGACGGATCGAACGGACGCTGCCTGAGTTCGACGTGGCCGGCCTCGATGCGCGACAGGTCCAGCACGTCGTTGATCAAGCGAAGCAGTGCCTGGCCCGAGTCGTGCGCGGTCTCCAGGAAGCGCCGCTGCTCCGGCGAGGTGGCCGTGCGCAACGCCAGTTCGGTGAGGCCCAGCACGCCGTTGAGCGGCGTGCGGATCTCGTGGCTCATATGGGCCAGGAAGCGGCTCTTGGCCAGGTTGGCGCGCTCGGCTTCGCGCTGCTGGGCTTCGGCGTGGGCCAGTGCGGCCTGAAGCCTGAGCGTGCGCACGCGCACCAGCTCCTCCAGCTCCTGCTGGCGCTGCTCGCGCTCGAGTTGCTCTTGCTTGAAGGCCTGCACCTCGGTGACCACGCCGGTCACCCAGGCCGCGTGGCCGCTCTCGTCGGCAAAGACCCGCACCCGCCCGCGCATCCAGCGCCACGCGCCGGCCGCGTCGAGGTAGCGGATCTCGTAGGCGAAGTCGCCCAGCCGGGCGACCGCGGCGTCGTGGTCGGCCACGTAGCGCGGCAGGTCGTCGGGGTGGATGCGATCGCGTGTCGCCTGCAAATCGGGCGGTGCCGCGTCAGGCGCAAAACCGAAGATCTCGTTGAAGCGGCTCGAGTACCACATCGTGCCGGTTCGCAGGTCGCGCTCCCAGTAGCCGTCGCGCGACGCGGCGACTGCGCGTCGCGCGCGTGCGTGTTCGAGCGCCTGGGGGTCGTGGTTCATCCGTTCACATCCGTGGTTGCGCGGATTATCGAATGGCCCGGCGAGCGGCGGCCACCGCAACGCGCAGGGCGCGCGCGGTCGCCTGTCGGCCGAGGCCGCCTCAGAGTGCTACAGGGTGGGATGGTGGCAAGCCACCTGGTGGCCGGCGCGCACGGCCCGCATCGCCGGCACTTCGCGCTCGCACTGCACATCCGCGCGCGGGCAGCGGGTGCGGAAGCGGCAACCCGACGGCGGCGACACCGGCGACGGCGGCTCGCCGATCGGCACGATGCGCGAGCGCGCAGCGTCGGGATCGGGCAGCGGGATCGCCGCCAGCAGCGTGGCCGTGTACGGATGCGCCGGCGCACGGAAGAGCTCGGCCGCCTCGGCGATCTCGCACAGCTTGCCCAGGTACATCACCGCCACGCGATCGCTCACCGCCTTGACCACCGCGAGGTCGTGGGCGACGAACAGCATCGTCAGGCCGTAGCGCGCCTTCATCTGCTCGAGCAGATTCAGGATCTGCGCGCGGATCGACACGTCGAGCGACGACACCGGCTCGTCGCACACCAGCAGCTGCGGCTCGAGCACCAGCGCGCGCGCGATGCACACGCGCTGGCACTGGCCGCCCGAGAACTCGTGCGGCCGGCGTGCGCTGACGCTGTCGGGGTCGAGCCCCACCGCGTGCATCACGGCGCCGACCCGGCGCTCGCGCTCGGCGCGATCGCTCACCCCGGCGATCACCAGCGGCTCGGCAATGATGTCGCCGATGCGCCGGCGCGGATTGAGCGATGCGATCGGGTCCTGGACCACCAACTGAATGCGGCGGCGGATGCGCCGCAGCGCCTCGCCGTGCAGCGCGGTGATGTCGTGGCCGTCGAAGCGCACGCGCCCCGAACGGGCATCGGTCAGGCGCAGCACCGCGCGCGCCAGCGATGACTTGCCGCAGCCGCTCTCGCCGACCAGGCCGAGGGTCTCGCCGCGCGCGACCTCGAAGCTGACGCCCGACACCGCGTGCACCGTTTGCCGATGGACGGCGTACTCGACCACCAGGTTTTCGACGCTGAGCAACGCCTGTGCGTTGTCTGCCGATGCCGCCGTGGCGTTCACGCCAACTCCCCCTGCGGTACGGCGATTGGATGCCAGCATGCGAAAGCGTGGCCGGGCGTGCCGCGCAGCGTCGGCCGCTCGCGCGCACAGCGTTCGCTGGCGTGCCGGCAGCGCGGCGCGAAGGCGCAGCCCGCCGGCAGCCGGGTCAGGTCGGGCGGCCGCCCCGAGATCGCGGCCAGCGGCGTGTGCGGCGCGGCATCGACGCGCGGGATCGCCGCCAGCAGCGCCTCGGTGTACGGCATGCGCGTCGCCTTGAACACCGCACGCGTCGGCGCGCGCTCGACGATGCGTCCGGCGTACATCACCGCCACCTCGTCCGCATGGCCGGCGACCACGCCCAGATCGTGCGTGATCAGCACCAGCGCCATGTGGCGCCGCTGCTGCTCGCGCGCGAGCAGATCGAGGATCTGCGCCTGCACGGTGACGTCGAGCGCGGTGGTCGGCTCGTCGGCGATCAGCAGCCGTGGCTCGCACGACAGCGCGATCGCGATCGCCACGCGCTGCCGCATGCCGCCGGAGAGGTGGTGCGGATACTGGCGCAGGCGCTGCTCGGGCGCGGGCAGGCCGACCGCGGTGAGCAGCTCGATCGCGCGCGTGCGTGCCGCCGCCACGTCGAGCTCGAGGTGTGCCTGCAGCGTCTCGACGATCTGGGTGCCGATCGTCAGCACCGGGTTGAGCGACGTCATCGGGTCTTGGAACACCACCGCGATCGAGCGGCCGCGCAGCCGCCGCAATGCTTCGGGTGCCAGGGCGGTCAGCTCCTGGCCGTCGAACAGCACGCTGCCGGTGAGCGTGGCGTTGGCCGGCAGCAGGCGCAGGATCGCCCGCGACCGCATCGTCGTGCCGCTGCCCGATTCGCCGACGAGGCCCAGCGTGGTGCCGGGGTCGAGCGACAGCGTGACGTCGGCCACGGCGCGCAGCGGGCCCCGCGGCGTGG
>JBIODO010000241.1:0-6519 GCA_044445225.1 Burkholderiales bacterium | reverse complement strand
GCCGCTGGGTGTGGTCGTGGAAACGCTGGATCGATCGGCGCTTCGTCGCGCGCTATGCCGCGCCGGCACTGGTCGCCGACGCGGCGCTGCCGATCAGCGCCGAGCGCGGCCGCGACGCTGCGCCCTGAGCATCAGGCCGCCGAGCGGCGGCGCGCTCACTCGCGCGGCCGGAAGGCGATCTCCATGCGCGAGGGCACGCTGCCGTCGGTGTCGGGCGGCAGCTTTCCGGTGCGGTCGAGCGCACGCAGCACGGCCTCGTCCCACTCCTTGTTGCCGCTGCTCTTGACGAGCCGGCGGCTGACGATCGCGCCGTCGGGCGCGCAGCGCACTTCGACGTCGGCGCTCGGGTTACCGGGCACCTCGTCGGTAAAAAAGATGTTGGGCTTGACGGCGCGGACGATGCGGCCGGCGTAGCTCGATGACGGGCCCGCCTCGCGGGCCGCGGTGCCGGGCGAGTTCGGCGCGCCGGTGCCACCGGCCTGGCCGAGCATGCGCTTCACATTTTCTTCGTGCTGTTTGGCAAGGCGGGCTTCGTCTTCCTTCTGGCGCTTGATCTCCAGCTCGCGCTGCTTCTGTGCCGCCAGCTTCTCGGCCTTCTCGCGCTCGACGCGCTCCTGCTCCTGGCGCTCGCGTTCCTGCTGTTCTTTGCGCTCGCGCTCCTGCAGTTCGCGCTGTTCGCGTTGTTTTCGCTCGGCCTTCTCTTTTTCGATGGCGATCTGGGCTTCGGTTTGTGAAGGCTTGGGCGGCGCCTCTTCGGCCCTGGGCTTGGGCGGGGGCGGCGGCGTCGGTGTGGGTGTCGGCACGGGCTTTGGCTCCACCACCGGCGGCGCCGCGATCTGCGGCACCGCGGCCCACAGCTCGGCGCTCACGCCGACCGGTGTCTGGCTGCGCCACGAGACGCCGAACGCCAACGCCACCAGCAGGCCCGCGTGCACCAGCAGGGCCATTGCCGTGCCCTTGCGCATGCCGCCCGTGCGCTGCGGCATCAGGTTGTCCTGGCGGGTGAGGGTGCTGTCGAGGGCCATGTCAGGTCCGCCGGGCCGCCCCAAGGACTGACGCGCCCCCTCCGGGGGCAGCGAACGAAGTGAGTGTGGGGGTCAACAACATGCTATCCGGCCTGTTTCACGGCCAGGCCGACGCGCTGCACCCCGGCACGCTGCAGCACGTCCATCACCTTGACGACCTGCTCGTACTTGACGTTGCGGTCGGCCGAGATCACCACCGGGGTGTCGGCGTTGCCGGCTTGAAGGTCCTTCACGCGGGCGCTGAGCTGGGCAAGTCCCACCACACTGGCGTCGCCCTGATCGACGCGCACTTTCAGCCGCTCGTCGGTGGCGACGACAATCTCGATCACGTGCTGCGCGCGCTGCCGGGCCTTGCCCACCGACGGCAGGTCGACGATGCCGGTGGTGATCAGCGGCGCGCTGACCATGAAGATGATCAGCAGCACCAGCATCACGTCGATGAACGGCACCATGTTGATCTCGCTCATCGAGCGGCGACGGCGGCTGCTGTGGGCGATGACGGCGGGCATGCTAGGTCAGCGCACGGGGGCGGGGGCCGGTGGCGGCGGCGCGCTGGCGTTGCGCTGCAGGATGTTGAGAAACTCTTCGATGAAGGTCTCGAGCTGCGTGGCCACGCGGTCGATGTCGCGCGCGAAGCGGTTGTAGGCCACCACCGCCGGGATGGCCGCAAACAGACCGATCGCGGTGGCCACCAGCGCCTCGGCGATGCCGGGCGCCACGGTGGCCAGCGTCACCTGCTGCAGGTTGGACAGGCCGACGAACGCATGCATGATGCCCCACACGGTGCCGAACAGGCCGACGTACGGGCTCACCGAACCCACCGACGCCAGGAAGCCGAGGTTGCCCTCGATGACGTCGAGCTCGCGCTGGAAGCTCGCGCGCATCGCGCGCCGCGCACCGTCGAGTTGCACCACGGCGTCGAGCCGGCGTTCGCGCAGCTTGAGGAACTCGCGCATGCCCGAGGCGAAGATGCGTTCCATCGGTGCGCTCGCGTGCTTGGCACCGGCTGCCTGATTGAGCTCGGCCAGATTCTTGCCCGACCAGAACTCGCGCTCGAAACTGTCGTTGAGCGTGCGCACGCGCTTCAGGCCGAACACCTTGCCGAAGATCATCGACCAGCTGACCACCGACACCGCCAGCAGCCCGACCATCACCACCTGCACCACGAAGCTGGCGTGCAGCACGAGCTGAAAGATCGACAGGTCCTGGTTCATGGCAGGCGGCTCAGCACTTCATCGGGGATGCGCCGCGGCTTGAGCGTGGGCGCGTCGACGCATGCGATTCGGATATCGCCTTCGGCCAGCAGTTCCGTGCCACGCAGGGCTTGTTGCTCCAGATGCAGGCTGACACGGGCTGCGTCGCGCACGGCCACGGTGACATGCAGCAGATCGTCCAGGCGTGCGGGGCGCAGGTAGCGCATGGCCGTGCGGCTGACGATGAACATCGCGCCCAGCCGCTCGCGCAGCATGCCTTGCTCGACACCCAGGCTGCGCAGCCACTCGGTGCGCGCTCGCTCGAAGTACTTCAGGTAGTTGGCGTAGTAGACGATGCCGCCGGCGTCGGTGTCTTCCCAATACACCCGCGTCGCGTGGCGAAAAGTCTGGGCGGTGGCGTCTCGCATGGGCTCACGCGATGATACGTGAGCCGGTAGCGGGTTCTGCTCAGGGCACGACGCGGCGATACACCGGCCCCCACTGGGGATGGCCGGCTTCCGATCGGGTCAGCGCAAAGGTCGGGTCAGCCTCGCGTGCAGCGCGGAACGAGGCCTCGCAGTCGGGCACGCGGCTGCTGGTGCAGTAGATGAACGCCAGCAGCTTGTACGCGCTGGCGCGGTCCCTCGGGCTGTTCAAGCCGGTGTACAGGGCGGTCTGCAGCGCGCGTTCGGCTTGCGGGTACTGCGCGTCGTCGTAGGCCCTCATGCCGGTGAGCAGCGCGCGCTCGGCGGGCCGCTCGATGACGTCGGTCAGGCCGGCCGAAGGCGTCGGCGCCGCACAACCGGCCAGGACTGCAATCACTCCCACCAGCAACCATGTCAAGCGTTGCATCGTCGCTCTCCTCAAGAACCGAAGCGGTGTCGCACGACCACCGGCTGGTCGCTCGACACGCGCACTGTCACCGTGTGCGGCGCGAAATCCGCGTTGCGCACCGTGATCACGTGTTCGCCCACCGGCAACGTCAATTGCGCGAGCGGCGGCGTCAAGCCGGCGCCCTTGCCGTCGACTTCGATCTGGCCCCATGGCGCCACGGCGATTTGCACCACGCCGCTGGCGGGCGCAGCGCTGCTGCTGCGCGTGTTCGTTTCGCGCGCGGCACGCGGCGCCGCCGGTTTCTCCGCGACATGAGGCCGCGGCGCCGGTGGTGCTGCAACCGGCTGTGGTGCGGGAGTGACTTCGGGCCCCGCGTTCGACGGGCTGGTCGTGGCGTCATCGCTGGCCGCGCCCGCCGCGGCAACAGTCATCGGGATAGCGGAATGAATCGGTGCCGTCGCCCGCGGCGGCGCGGCTGCGTCCGCGCTGCGCGACGCTTCGGTGTCGGGAGCCCCGAGCAACTGCCATCCGGCCACGGCACCGATGGCGGCGCCCACCACCAGCGCGGCCGCGATCAAACGGCGCTTGCCGCGGCGCGAGTGCGTGCCTTCTTCAGCGCCGAGTTCGGCCTCGGCATCGACCCATTGCTTCAACGCCTGGCTCATCTGGCGTGCCGAGCGGTAGCGTTGCGCAGGGTCGTGCGCGATCGCGCGCATCGTGATGTCCGACAGCGCCTGCGGCATCTCGGGCCGCAACTGGTGCGGTGCGGGCGGCCTGGTGTGCTCGACGGCGTGCACGATCTCCTGCAGCGACTTGCCGTCGAAGGCCTTGCGATGCGTCAGCAATTCGTACATCACGACGCCCAGCGAGTAGACGTCGCAGCGACGGTCGATGGTCTCGCCGCGCAGTTGCTCGGGCGCGAGATAGTGCGGCGAGCCGGCCACCACGCCTTCGAGCGCAGGAATGTCCTGGCCGTGGGCGACGCGCGCGATGCCGAAGTCCACCACCTTGGGCAGCGTGCGCCCGACCATGAAGATGTTGGCCGGCTTGATGTCGCAGTGGATCACGCCCTTAGAGTGCGCATAGCTGAGCGCGTCGGACACGCGGCGCATGATCTGCGCGGTCTGCACGATGTCGGGCCGCCAGCCGTTCGCCATCAACTGGCGCAGGTCGCGCCCGCGCAGGCGCTCCATTGCGATGTAGACGCCTTGTTCGGACAAGCCGGCGTCGTACACCGTGACGATGTTCGGGTGGTTCAAGCCCGCCGCAGCGCGGGCCTCGTTGAGGAACAGCGCATCCAGCGTCGCGCGGTCGCCCTCGGCAACGCTCAAGTGCAGGGTCTTGACCGCGATGGTGCGCGACAGGATCGGGTCGTACGCTGCATACACAGTGCCCAGGCCGCCCTCGCCGAGCTGCTGCTTGAGCGCATAGCGCCCGATGTGGCCGATCGTCAGGCCATGGCCGCCAGCGCCCGCATCGCCGCCTTCGCTGGGCGGCGATTCAGACGCCGTGGGGTCCAGATCGACCGGCGGATCGGCGCTCGCCCCCGTGGGCGCGCGCGCGTCGTTGTCGCGATGTTCGTGGTGTTGCACAGCAACGCAAGCTTAGGCGGGGCGACCCTTCAAGAGGCGACAAAAAACGTGGTTCGCTTCCTGTGGGTAACGCTTTGTCACCCTCGCGTGCAGCGCCGATGGCAATCCGTCACAGGCTGCGCTGCAGGCGCTCCACCGCCTCCTGGAGCTCGGCCATCGAGCTGGCGTACGACAGCCGCAGATAGCGCTCGGGGGCGCAGCGTCCGAAGTCGCGCCCGGGGGTCAACGCCACCTGCGCGCGGCGCATCAGATCGAAGCAGAAATCCCAGCTGCTCGCGCTGTACCGCGAGCAATCGGCGTAGGCGTAGAACGCGCCATCGGGGGCCACCGGCGTGGGCATGCCCAGGCGTTGCAGTGCGTCGACCACATAGTCGCGGCGACGCCTGAACTCCGCCCGGCGGCGCTCAAACTCGGCAATCGATTCGTCGCTGAAGCAGGCCAGCGCCGCGTATTGGGCGACCGTGGACGGGCAGATGTAGAGGTTTTGCGCCAGGCGCTCCACCGGCGCCACCAGCGCTTCGGGCAGCACCAGCCAGCCCAGGCGCCAGCCGGTCATGCCGAAGTACTTGGAAAAGCTGTTGACCGAGACCACGCTGTCAGCGTTCGCTGCCAGCGACAGCACCGTGCGCGCGTAGCGTTCGTCGTAGCTCAGGCCGAGGTAGATCTCGTCGACCACGCAGGCCGCGTCGTGCTCGCGTGTGAGTTCGACGATGCGCGCCAGTTCGTCGGGATCGATCGAGGTGCCGGTGGGGTTCGACGGTGTGGCCAGCAGCACGCCGCGTGTGCACGGGCCCCACGCTCGGTCCACCGCGTTCGCGTCGAGTTGAAACCGCGTGCGCTCGTCGGTGGGCAGCAGCACCGCGCGGGCGTCCGCCGCAGCGACGAAGTGGCGGTTGCACGGGTAACACGGATCGGGCATCAACACGTCGTCGCCGGCCTCGAACAGCACGGCACAGGCGAGCTGCAGCGCGGCGGACGCGCCCGCCGTCACGACGATCCGGCGCGGGCTGACCTGCACGCCGAATCGAAGCTCGTACCAATGCGCGATCTGCTCGCGCAGCGCCGGCAGCCCGGTGGCCTGCGTGTACTGCGTGCGGCCGTCGCGAATGGCGCGCTGCGCCGCTTCGCGCACCAACGGCGCCGCGCCGAAGTCGGGCTCGCCGATATTCAGATAGATCATCGGCCGGCCGCCGCGCGCCGGATCGCACAACGCGCTGGCTGCGATCTCGTGCGCCGCCTTGGCGCACTCCATCACGTAGAACGGCTCGATGTGATCGAGCCGCGAGGCGATCTTCATCGTGGCGCCGGCCGCGGTCAGGCGCGCGCGGCGCGTGCCGCGCCCACTTCGGCCGGCCGCAGCTCGAGCGCGGCGTTGTCGAGCACGCCGTTGACGTACTTGTGGCCGTCGGTGCCGCCGAATGTCTTGGCCAATTCCACCGCCTCGTTGATGGCCACCTTGTAGGGCACGTCGGCGCAGTGCGCGAGTTCGTAGGCGCCGATCAGCAGAATGCCGTGTTCGACAGGCGACAGCTCGCTCGTCTTGCGGTCGGCATGGCGTGCCAATACTGCATCGAGCGCAGTGGACTCGCGCGCGCAGCCATGCAACAGCGCGTCGAAGTGCTGGCTGTCGCAGCGCTCGAAGCCTTCCTGCTCGCGCATGTGCGCATCGATCGCGGCCAGTTCACCGCGCCCGACCAGCCATTCGTACAGGCCCTGCAGTGCCAACTCGCGCGCGCGGCGGCGTGCCGACTTGCCCGCACCGGCGCGGGGCTTGGTGCCGGCGCTCACAACTCGCTCATCAGGTTGGCCATCTCGACGGCCACGCGCGCGGCGTCGCGGCCCTTGTCTTCGACACGCTCCCAGGCCTGCGCCTCG
>JBIODO010000240.1:0-6551 GCA_044445225.1 Burkholderiales bacterium | reverse complement strand
GCGGCCCGCTGGCCCGGGGCCGTACGACGACCTGCCCGAGCAGTATCGGGACGATGACGACGATCGGGGCGACGACAAGACTCAGGCGTCGTGAGCCCGGCCCCGCAGCCGACCGAGAGAGCAGCCCGGATGGGATCGTCTGCCGATCGTCTACTTTTGAACGCCAGACCTGTCGCTTTGTTGCGTCGCAATGCGACGCCGTCTCCGATGCAATGCCTCCATGCCGCTGATGTTCCGGCGGCATCTGGAGGACCCCGAGATGACGTCCCTGAAAACCCACCCGAGCCCCCGCTTCACCGGCTCGGGCACCGGCCGCCCGCTGCGGCCCTGGCCGACGCTGGTGGCCCTGGACACCGCACCACCGCCCAAGCCACTGGTGATGGGAGGCACCGTGCCGCCTCGGCCTGCGAAGGCCAGCGTGCGCACGCGCTGGCAAGCCTCGGCGATGCCGGTGTTTCCAATCGAGCCGGCCAACGACCCGGTGCAGCGCCTGGTCGACGACGACCGCACGGCGATGACGCTGCTGGCTCTGGTGTTGTGTGTCACCGTGACCATCGCCTTGTTGGGCTTTGGCTTGCAAGTGCTGCAGTGAGTGTGGGCCCTTGCCCCGGCTCGGTGGTCCGGGCCGCACGCCCCGTCGCGCCGGCCGACACTTGGCCCCGCCGCCGTTGCAGTGCGTCGCTCGCGCGTCGCCGCGACCGCCGACCTTGCGTACATTGCGCGGCAGCAACGCTTCCGGCCACCCGCAATGTCCGCCACCACCCTCGCTCCGAGCGCCTCACGCTGGCAGCGTTTTGTCGCCGCCAGCGTGCGAGCGTTCCACGCCTATGCCGGATGGCTGGTGGGCATCACCTGGTGGCGCTTCATCCTGCTCGCGCTCCTGCTGCTGATCTTGACCGGCATCCTGCAGCACGTGCCGCCTTTCAGCTGGAAGACCACCCAGGTGCTGACGATCGACGAGCCGTCCAAGCCGCCGAAGTCACCCAAGCCGGCAAAGGCGCCAAAGCCCCCGCGTGAGCCGTCGACCCCGATCGAGAAGAACGAGCCCGGCGCCAAGGTCGACCACGCCTACGAGATCACGATCGACGAGCACGGCGTGCGCATCAGGCCGAAGGCGCCGCCGGCGGCCAGTGCGCCCCAGGGGGCGGGCAGCGCGGCCGGCTCGGCGGCGCCGCCAGCGGACGCGCCGTCGGTCGACATCCGGCTGCCGCCCGGCGCCACCAGCGAGACCGTGCGCCAGGCGGTCGAGGAAGCGCGCCGCGAAATCGTCGCGGCGATCGAAGAGGCCCGGCAAGCAGCCAAAGAGGAAGCCGAGGCTGCTCGCGAAGAGGCGCAGGTCGCGCGTGAGGAGGGGCAGATCGTGGTCGAGGAGGGCCACAAGCGCGTGCGCGTGCAGACCACGCGTTTTGGCGACTTCCTGCCCGAGCTGGCGCTCCTGTGGATCATCGCGTCGGTGGTGATCAAGATCACCTACAAGCGGCAGATCCAGGCCGAGGCTCAGGCCGCCCAGGCCACCGAGACGGCCGAGGCCGAATCGCTGAAGCGCCAGGTGGTCGAGGCGCGCATGGCGGCGATGCAGGCACAGGTGGAGCCGCACTTCCTGTTCAACACGCTGGCCTCGATCGACCACCTGATCGAGACCGAGCCGTCGCGCGCCAGCACGATGCAGAAGAACCTGATCGCGCTGCTGCGCGCGGCGATGCCGACCATGCGCGAGGCCGGCGACGGCGGGCCACGCGACCTGAAGCGCGAGCTCGAGGTGATCCGGCCGTACCTCGAGATTCTCAAGGTGCGCATGGAAGACCGCCTGCGCACCGAGATCGACGTGCCCGAGGGCCTGCTGTCGGCCGAGTTCCCATCGATGATGATCCAGACGCTGGTGGAAAACGCCATCAAGCACGGCCTGGAGCCCAAGCCAGAAGGCGGCTCGCTGACCGTGCGCGCCGAGGTGCAGCATGGCAAGCTGGCAGTCACGGTGGCCGACACCGGCGTGGGCTTTGGCAAGGCGGCCACCAGCGGCACCGGGGTGGGCCTGGCCAACGTGCGCGAGCGGCTGCAACTGCTGTACGGCAACAAGGCGACCTTGAGCGTGCGCGAGCACAACGGCGGCGGCACCGCGGTGACGATCACCGTGCCCTACAAGAGCATCGAAGGAGCATCGGCATGAGCGCGCAGCCGGCGCACCCGCTGGGGGAGTGGCCAGCGCGGCCGGCTACGATGGCCGCATGAACAGCAACAACACCGCCACGCCGCGGGCCGTGCTCGCCGACGACGAGCGCCTGATGCGCGAGCAGATGCGCGCGCGCCTGGCCGAGGTGTGGCCCGAGCTCGAGATCGTGGCCGAGGCCAAGAACGGGCTCGAGGCGGTGCAGGCCGTGCGCGAGCACCAGCCCGACATCGTGTTCCTCGACATCCGCATGCCAGGGCTCACCGGCGTGGAGGCGGCGCGGCAGATCGCACAGCTCGAACTCGACGACGACGCGCTGCTGCCGGAGATCGTGTTCGTCACCGCCTACGACCAATACGCAGTCCAGGCGTTCGAGCAAGGGGTGGCCGACTACGTGCTGAAACCCGCCGAGCGGGATCGACTGGCCCTCACGGCGGAGCGACTGAAAAAGCGGCTGGCCACCCGCGGCACCGCAGACGCATCGGCCAGTGCACCGATCCAGCAGTTGCTGCACAAGCTGTCGGCGCAGCTCAACCCGTCTGGCACCGCCGGTTACCTGCAGTGGATCCAGGCCAGCGTGGGCACGTCGATCCAGATGATTCCGGTGGCCGACGTGCTGTTCTTCATCAGCGACGAGAAGTACACGCGCGTGCAGACCGCGCAGATCGAGGCGCTGATCCGCAAGCCGATCAAGGAGCTGGTCGACGAGCTCGACCCGCAGCTGTTCTGGCAGATCCACCGCTCGACGCTGGTCAACGTCAACGCGGTGTCGGCCGTGGCGCGCGATTTTCGCGGGCGCCAGATCGTCAGCGTCAAGGGCCACCCCGAGAAACTTGAGGTGAGCCGCAGCTACGCGGGGTTGTTCAAAGGGATGTGACGTTACGCTCGACCGCGCGGGCGCGGTGAGCTCAGGGCGTGTCTGGAGGCTTGCTCGCCGCGTCGATGCGCTCGGGTTTCAGCCACGACGCGATGCACCACTGCGCACCCCAGTAGGTGCCGAGAATCCACAAGTTCGCCGCCGGCAGCGGGACTGCGAATCTGTTGGTGGCCAGCAGTGCGTCGGACGTCATGAACAATGCGCCGCCCAACATCAACAGGCGGCCGCGCCGCTGGTCGTCGCCCTGCGCGGCCATGCCCACCACCGCCGTCTGGGCCGACATCGCGGTGAGCGCGAGCACGTAGCACGCCACCGGCACGCGCAACCCCGGCGGAATCGACGGCCACAGCAGCGTCAGGATCGCGCCGGCGGCCAGCGCATAGCTGGTCAGCGCAGTGGGTCGTGCGAGAAAGCGATGCTCACGCGTGAAAGCCACGATGTAGGCGATGTGGGCCAGCAGAAACGCCACCAACCCGGGCAGAAAGCCTTGCTGCGGCCACAGCAGTGCGATGTCGCCGAGCAGCGACAGCGCCAAGCCGCAGAGGATCCAGCGGCGGACCAGCGGTTGCCGCGAGCCGCGCGACCATGCACGCGCGCCGATCAGCGCCGTGGTCAACGGCTTGAAGACGATGTGGAGCCAGGCGATGTCGAGCGCCCAGGAGGCGCCGACGATGGCCAGGCTCGCGCCGACGAGCGTGAGGGCGGCAACGGGTTTGAGTGACATCGGGTTTCGCGAATGCATTCGGTCACTGCGGCGGCAACGCCCACCGAGGGCCACATTGTGGCGGCCCGCTCGCACGGGATAATCGAGTGCTCCGCCCGGCGAGGCTGCCGGCTACTGATGTGCCTGGCTGCCATGCGACTCGCCTTGTTCGACCTGGACCACACGCTGCTCAGCGGCGACAGCGACGTGCTGTGGTGCGACCACCTGATCCGGCATGGCCTGCTCGACCCAAGCTGGCGCGACCGCTGCGATCAAGTGGCCGAGCGCTACGTTGCCGGCACCACCACGCCGCAGGAGTACTGCGGCTTCCACGCGTCGCTGCTGGCCGGACGCAGCGTCGACGAGATGGTGCCGCTGCGCCGCAGTTTTCTCGAGCGCGAGATCCTGCCGCGCATCCCCGAGGACGCCCGCGCGCTGCTGAAGAAGCACCGCGACGCTGGCGATCGGCTGGTGCTGACCACTGCGACCAACCGCGTCGTCAGCGAATTCACTGCCCTGGCGCTCGGCGTCGACGACTACGTGCCCACCGAGGTTCAAGTGACCGATGGGCGCTACACCGGCCGCACGCTGGGCACACCGAACCTGCGCGTCGGGAAAGTCGAGCGCCTGCGGGCATGGCTCGATGCGCAGGCGCTGCCGCAGGACCTGCTGCGCCCCGCCACGTTCTACAGCGACTCGATCAACGATTTGCCGCTGTTCAGCGTGGTGCGGCACCCGATCGTCGTCGACCCCGATGTGCGTCTGGCCTCGACCGCGGCACGCAAGGGGTGGACGGTGCTGAAGCTGCGCCGCTAACGGCCTGGCCGCCAGCGCGGCGCGCCACTCAGGCCGGCGCGGCTTGCGCAGACGCGCCACGCGCGGCCAGTTCGGCGCGCACCCGCTTGAGCCGCTCGCGCGGGTCTTCGCGCATGAGGGCCTCGTCGAGCTTCATCTCGGCGATGAAGCGGCTCGGTAGTGCAGGCACCGTCTCGCGGCCCCGCTTGCGGCGCTTGAGCGCGCTGACCGTCAGCGTGGACCGCGCACGCGTCACGCCGACGTACATCAACCGGCGCTCTTCTTCCAGGCGCTGCGCCGTGATCGGCTGCGCCTCGCTTGCAAACGGCAACAGGCCTTCGTTGACGCCGACGAGCATCACGTGCGGCCACTCCAGGCCCTTGGCGGCGTGCAGCGTCGACAGCGTCACCACGTCGGCATCGTCGCCGCGCTCGGCCATGCTGTGCATCAGGCTGATCGTCTGCGCGACCTGCAGCACGCTGGTGGCCTCGTTCAACGTGCCGCTGCCATCGGCGGCCACATCGCCACCGCAGCGGCGCACGACCCACTCGACGAAGTCGAGCACGTTGGCCCAGCGCGCCTCGGCCAGCTTGGCCTGGTCCTCGCCATCGTGCAGGTGCTGTTCGTAGGCGATCGCCTTCAGCCAATGCATCAACAACGCGCGGGCCGCCTCGCCGCCTTGCGCATGGCGCGCGCGGTATTCGAGTTCGTTGACGAAGCGGCCGAACTCATGCAGCGCCTGCACCGACTTGCGCGGCAGCGCGGTGTGCAGGCTGTCGGCGAACAACGCTTCGAACAGCGACAGCTTCCAGCGGCTCGCGAACTCGCCCAGCGAGGCCAGCGTCTGGTGGCCAATGCCGCGTTTCGGTGCCGTTGCCGCGCGCAGAAAGGCCGGGTCGTCGTCGTTGTTCACCAGCAGGCGCAGCCAGGCGCACAGGTCCTTGATCTCGGCGCGGTCGAAGAAACTCTGTCCACCGGATACCTGGTAAGGCATCTGCGCGCGGCGCAGCGCCTGCTCGAACACCTTGGCCTGGTGGTTGGCGCGGTAGAGGATCGCAAAGTCGCGCCACTTCACTTCACCACCGGCGGCGCGCCGCGCCTGGATCCAGGCCACCGCGCGCTCGGCCTCGTGCTCCTCGTTGTCGCAATCGATGCGCTTGACGGGCTCGCCGTCGCCGTGTTCGCTCCACAGATTCTTGGCGAACAACTTGGGGTTGGCGGCGATCACGTGATTCGCCGCGCGCAGGATGGCGCCGGTGGAGCGGTAGTTCTGCTCCAGCGCGATCACCTTCAGCGACGGAAAGTCGCGCGGCAACTGCTTCAGGTTCTCGATCGTCGCGCCGCGCCAGCCGTAGATGCTCTGGTCGTCGTCGCCCACCGCGGTGAAACGCGCCGCCTCGCCGACCAGCATTTTCAGCAGGTCGTATTGCACGGCGTTGGTGTCCTGCACCTCGTCGATCAGCACATGGGCGAAACGTTGCTGCCAGTGCTCGCGCACCGGCGTGTGGTCGCGCAGCAGCTTGAGCGGCCAGCCGATCAGATCGTCGAAGTCGACCGCCTGGTACGCGCTCAGGCGTTCCTCGTAGCGCTGCATCACGCGCGCGACCACGCGCTCGTCGTCGCCGCCGGCCGCGGCCTCGGCGCCCTCGGCGTTCAGGCCACGATTCTTCCAGCCGCTGATCGTCCACTGCCAGCGCCGTGCCAGCGCCGCATCGGTGGTGCCGCCTGCATCGCGCAGCAACGCCAGCACGTCGTCGCTGTCGAGGATCGAGAAGCGCGCCTTCAGGCCCAGCACCTCGCCGTGCTCGCGCAGCATTCGCACGCCCAGCGCATGGAACGTGCAGATCACCAGCGGCCTCGCGGCACGCGAGCCCACCATCTCGCGCGCGCGCTCGCGCATCTCGGCGGCGGCCTTGTTGGTGAACGTGATCGCGGCGATCTGCTCGGATGCCGTGCCGGCGTGCAGCAGGTGCGCGATCTTGTGCACGATGACGCGCGTCTTGCCCGAG
>JBIODO010000239.1:0-6561 GCA_044445225.1 Burkholderiales bacterium | reverse complement strand
GGCGGTGGCCTTCGAACACGACGCCGGGCAGCGCGTGTTCTTGAACGCGCACAGCATCGTGCTCGACCTGCCGATGTGGATGGGCATTCCAGTGGCTGCGGTCGTGCTCGCGCTGGCGGCGGCTTGGCTGGTGCGCCAGGTTCGCGCGTGCAACGACGGCGTTCGCTGGAGCCTGCTGCTCGCGGTGGCCGCGATCGGCCTGCATGCACTGACCGAGTATCCGTTGGACTATGCGTACTTCCTGCTGTCCCTTGGGCTGCTGATCGGCACGCTGGATGGCCTGGCACCGGCTGCGCGCTCGCTGGCGGCGCCGCGCTGGAGCTTCATCGGCCCTTGGGCGATGGCCACCGCGATGCTCGTATGGGTCGGTGTCGAGTACATGAAAGTCGAGGAGTCAGCGCGACAAGTGCGGATGGTCCTCGCCGGCGTCGGATTGGACAAGCAGTCGTTCGTGCCGCCGCCCGACACGGCCTTGCTCGATGGTTTGCGCGAGTACCACAGGTTCTTGATCACACCGGCTCGCGCCGGCATGTCCGATGCGGAGTTGGACTGGATGCGCGACGTCATGTCGAGCAACCCGACCGCATTCGCGATGGTGCGCTACGCGCAGGCACTGGGGCTGAACGGCCGCGGCGACGAAGCGGCCCGCGTGCTGCGTGCACTGTGCAATATCCAGACGCCCAAGCGGTGTGAACAAGCTCGCGAGTCCTGGAAAGCGTCGCAGCAAGAGCATCCGGAACTGGCGTCCGTGCCGGCACCGTAGCGCTGCTAGGATCGCGCGGCTGGCATCGTGCGCGACCTCAACAACATCACTGCAGGGTGGGCCGTTGCGCTGGCGACAGCAGCGCCCACGCTGCTGGCGTTCAATCTGGCGCCGTCGCCCACGCTGCTCAATCAGTGCGTTGCCATTGGCCTTTGGGGTGGCGCCGTTGCGGCATTTGGGCTGACGTCGGTCACCGTGACCGCAGGCACCGGCCGGGCCGACACGCGGTGGCTGCAAGCGGCGCTGGCAGCCACCTTGCTGCTGGTCTTGCTCGAGGCAGCCCGCAAGCTGCCGTTTGGCATCGCCTGCGGCGCCGCGGCCACGCTATGGACCACCATCGTGGTGGTCGAGGCCGGCGCTGAATCAGCCCGCTCGGGGCAACTCAGGCTGATCGAGGCGTTAGCCATGGCGCTCCTGCTAGCCGGCGTCTTGAGTGCGATCGTCGGGTGCGTCCAGGTTTTCGCGCCGGACTGGCCGGACGGCGAAGTCATCGCGCGATCGGGCATGCCGGGCCGCGCGGTCGGCAACCTGCGTCAACCCAATCACCTGAGCAGCCTGCTGCTGTGGGCCGTGATCGCGCTGGTGGCGCTGTTTGAACTGCGCCGCGTTGCAGGTGTGGCCACGTGGGCACTCGGCTCGCTGCTGTTGTTTGCGCTCGTGCTGACCGGTTCACGCACCGGCATGTTGGGCATGGTCGTGTTGGCGGCTTGGGGGTCGCTCGATCGCCAACTGTCCCGGCGCGCTCGATTGGCGCTGATCGTTTCGCCTGTGGTTTACGCGGCGATATGGCTGGGCGTGTCTGCGTTCGGACACGCCACGGGCCACATCATTGGCGGCGAGGGCCGCCTCTCGCTGGGCGGCGACGGCGACATCTCCAGCTCACGATTCGCGATCTGGTCCAACACGCTCACGATGATCGCGCGCGAGCCGCTTGCCGGTGTGGGCTTCGGCGAGTTCAACCTCGCCTGGACATTGTCCGAATTTCCGCACCGGCCCACCGCGTTCTTCGATCACGCGCACAACTTGCCCCTGCACCTGTGGGTGGAACTGGGCGTTCCGATGGGTTCACTGGTGTTTGTGCTGCTGCTGGCTTCGCTGTTTCAGGCGTGGCGCCGGGCCTGGCACTGCGAGGGCGCTCAAGGCGTCGCCAAACGAGCGGCGTTCATGCTGGTCTTGATGATCGGCCTGCACAGCCTGCTGGAATACCCGTTGTGGTACGCGTACTTCCTGCTGCCCGCTGCTTTTGCGTGGGGGTTCGCGCTCGCCGTGCCCGGTGGCGCGCTTGGTGAGGGCGCGGCAGCAGCGCCGACCAACGCGTCCGGCGCGCCGCGCTCCAATCGGACTCTCGCACTCGCCGGCATCGCCATGACCGTCGGCGCCGCCGCAGCGGTGCTCGACTACTGGCGCGTCGTGGTTATCTACGACCCGCCCGAGCGCGCCGCGCCGCTGGAGGAGCGCATCGAGCGGGGTCAGCGCAGCCCGCTGTTCGGCCACCACGCCGACTATGCCGCTGCCACCGCGTTCGGTGAACCCAAGGCACCGCTGTCGCCGTCACAGGTGCTGGCGTTCAAGCGGGCGCCGCACCAACTGCTCGACGTGCGATTGATGATCGCCTGGTCGCAGGCTCTGGCGGCGCAGGGTGAGATGGACAAGGCGCGCTGGCTGGCAGCGCGCATTCGCGAGTTTCGCAATCCCGGCGCCGATGAATACTTCGCGCCGTGCCAACTGCCCGAGCAGGCGGCGCAAGCGTTTCAGTGCCAGCCGCCGCAGCGAGTGGTGGGCTGGCGCGAATTCACGCAACAGCCCTGAGCGCCTTGCGCCTCAGTTGGTCGCCGGTGCCACCCAGTGCCCCGATCGGCCGCCGCTTTTTTCAAGCAGGCGGATGTCGCCCATCACCATGCCGCGGTCGACCGCCTTGCACATGTCGTACACCGTGAGCAGGCCCACCTGCACGGCCGTGAGCGCCTCCATTTCGACGCCGGTGCGGCCCAGCGTCTCGGCCTGCACCGTGCAATGCACTGCGCAGGCCGCAGCGTCGATCTCGAAATCCACGCTGACACGCGTCAGCGGCAGCGGATGGCACAGCGGGATCAACTCGGCGGTGCGCTTCGTCGCCTGGATCGCCGCGATACGCGCCACGCCGATCACGTCGCCCTTGCTCGCCTGGCCCGAGCTGATCAGCTCGAGCGTGGCCGCCTGCATGCGGATGCTGCCGCGCGCACGCGCCACGCGATGGGTGTCGCCCTTGGCCGCAACGTCCACCATGTGGGCCTGCCCGAGGGTATCGAAATGCGTCAACGGGTTGTCGCGTCGAGCCATGATGGGGGTCGTGTGGAATCCGTTAACGAGCGGGCAACGCTGCGGTGCGATCATAGGCGGCCTGTGAACCGCAAGGCCCCTTAGGGCTCCAACGGCGTATGGCGCCGTCGGTGACTGTGTTGATGCATTCAGCCTCCTCATCCGCTCGATCAGCGCGCATCCGCCCGCTGGCGCGACGCACCGTTGCCACCGCGCTGTGCCTGGCGCTCTCGCTCGCCCCGTCTGCATGGTCTCAGGTGAATTTGCCGTCGTTGGGCGAATCGGCCGCCAACGAAGTGACCGTCGCTGCCGAAAAGCGGATCGGCGAGGAGATCATGCGCGAGATTCGGCGCGATCCCGACTACATCGACGATCCAGTGCTGCTGGAATACCTGCAGTCGATTTTTCAGCCACTGGTGCAGGCAGCGCGGCAGCGCGGCAACGTGACCCCCGACATCGATGCGAGCTTCGCCTGGGAGCCGTTCCTGGTGCGCGATCGCAGCGTCAACGCGTTTGCACTGCCGGGGGGCTATATCGGCGTGCACCTGGCGATGATCAGCCTGACCTCGTCGGCCGACGAACTGGCATCGGTGCTGGCGCACGAACTGTCGCACATCACGCAGCGCCACATCGCGCGCAGCGTGACAACCAGCCAGCGCCAGGGCCTGCTGGCGTTGGCCGGGCTGATCCTGGGCGTGCTGGCGGCGCGCAGCAGCCCCGATGCCGCGCAGGCAGCCATCCTCAGCAGCCAGGCCGCGGCGGTGCAGGGCCAGCTCAACTTCTCGCGCGACATGGAGCGCGAAGCTGATCGCATCGGGTTCTCGGTGTTGAGCACGGCAGGGTTTGCGCCGTCGGGCATGGCGCGCATGTTCGAGAAGCTCGACTACGCCAACCGGCTCAACGACAACGGCGCTTATCCGTACTTGCGCACCCACCCGCTGACCACCGAGCGGATCGCCGAGGCGCAGGCGCGGCTGGGCACCGGCCCGGTCGCAACGACGGGTGTCGCACGACCCGAACATGCCCTGATGCAGGCACGCGCGCGTGTGCTGATGGACCCCACCGTGCAGGCGCGCCGCCGCCTGCAGGACATGGACAAGGCACTCGCCAACTCGCCGGACGACCGACTGGCAGGGCTCTACGGCAGCGTGCTGGCGTCGCTGCTGCTGCGCGACTTCGCACGCGGCGCCGAGGCGTTCGCCAGTGGCGAGCGGCTGGTCGCTGGCGGCGCCATCGACGCGCGACGGGCGCGGGTGTGGGGGTTGCTCGGTGTCGAGCTGGCGGTCGCGCAGGGCGACGCGGCCGCGGCCGACCGGCGTTTGGCGTCGCTGCCCACGGATGCGTCGCGGCCCCGCATGCTGCTGGAGGCGCAGACGGTGCTGCTCGTCGGCGACGCGGCGCGTCTGAAGCGCGAATGCGAAACGCTGCAGAGCTGGACCAGCAGCCACCGCGCCGACGCACTGGCCTGGAGCGAACTGTCGTCGTGCGCCGATCGCCAAGGCCAGACGCTGCGCGCGGTGCGTGCGCAGGCCGAATCTCGTGCCGCGTTGGGCGACTGGAGCGGCGCGATCGATCGTCTGCGCGCGGGGCAACGCCTGGCGCGCTCCGGCGCCGCGCAAGACTTCATCGAGTCGTCGGTGATCGATTCGCGCCTGCGCGACCTCGAAAGCCAGCGCCGCCAGCTGCTCGACGAGCTGCGTGCCAAGGGCCCGTAGCGAGAACCATCCCCATATCGCCTGGGGCTTGTGCGCTCGCCGTCGTCAACCGACGGCCGGCGTGAACAGCCGCTCGATGGCGATGTCGATCACGACGCCAGCCAGGCTGTAGATCAACGAGCCGATCAACGCGGCGCCGAAGCCCGCGACGTTGAAGCCGTCGAGCAGGCTGGCCGCGGCCCAGAACATCAGCGCGTTGATGACGAACAGGAACAGCCCCAACGTCAGCAGCGTCACCGGCAGCGTGAGCAGCACCAGCAGCGGCCGCACCAGCGTGTTGAGCAGGCCCAGCACGAGTGCCGCGATCATCGCCGCGCCGAAGCTCGCCACTTGCACGCCGGAGTACAGGTTTGCCACCAGCAGCAGTGCCGCTGCCAACAACAACCATCGAAGGATCAGCTTCATGGAGTGTGAGCATACCGCTGCACCGGGGCGCTGCTCGGGGGCGCACATGATGCGCGGCGACGACAGAAATGCGCTCCACGAGGGAGAAAAGCGCTCTCCACGAGGGAAAAACGCTTCTCATCGAGTAAAGCTCGCTGTACCATCGCGCCCGCAGGGATCACGAGAGAAAAGAGAGTTCATGCGGCTCTCACCCGGATTCCGGCACATCAACCACTCACGTGATGGAGAGATTTCAAATGGCAACTGCGAAGAAGGCTGCGAAGAAGGCAGCAAAGAAGGCCCCGGCCAAAAAGGCCGCAAAGAAGGCAGCCAAGAAGGCGCCTGCCAAGAAGGCCGCGAAGAAGGCGGCGCCGGCCAAGAAGAAGGCCCCGGCGAAGAAGGCCGCCAAGAAGAAGGCCCCCGCCAAGAAGCGCACCCCGAATGCAGCGTTCATGAGGGCGATGACCCCGAGCGCCGCACTGGCGGCCGTGATCGGCGACAAGGCGATCCCGCGCACCGAGGTGACCAAGAAGATCTGGGACTACATCAAGAAGAACAACCTGCAAGACAAGGTCAAGCGCACGATGATCAACGCCGACGCCAAGCTGAAGGAAATCTTCAACAAGGCCCAGGTGTCGATGTTCGAGATGACCAAGCTCGTCAATGCGCATCTGAAGTGAGCCGCTTTGCGGGCCCGCGATCGGGCTCGCAGCGTGCTACGAAGGCCGGCCTCGCGCCGGCCTTTTGTTTGGTCTTCGGCCCGTCGCTGCGCGCCTTGACTTCGCTGGCGCGAAGTCGGCCTGCAACGCAACGGCCTTCGGCCGTTGTCGGCCAACGCAGCCCTCAAGAGGCCTTAGCGGCTGCCAGTACCGGCTTCAGGAAGCGCCCGGTGTGGCTGTCGACACTGGCTGCCACGTCTTCGGGCGTGCCTGCGGCGACGATCTGACCGCCGCCGGCGCCGCCCTCCGGGCCGAGGTCGATCAGCCAATCGGCGGTCTTGATCACGTCCAGGTTGTGCTCGATCACCACGATCGTGTTGCCGGCGTCGCGAAGTTGGTGCAGCACCGCCAGCAGCATTTCGATGTCGGCAAAGTGCAGGCCCGTGGTCGGCTCGTCGAGGATGTACAGCGTGCGCCCGGTGTCGCGCTTGGACAGCTCCAGCGCCAGCTTCACGCGTTGTGCCTCGCCGCCCGACAGCGTGGTGGCGCTCTGACCGAGCTTCACGTAGCCCAGGCCCACCTCGAGCAGCGTCTTGAGCTTGCGCGCGATCGTCGGCACGGCCTCGAAGAACGTGTGCGCGACCTCGACCGTCAGATCGAGCACCTGGCTGATGTTCAGCCCCTTGTAGAGAATCTCCAGCGTCTCGCGGTTGTAGCGCAGGCCGCGACAGCTGTCGCACGG
>JBIODO010000238.1:0-6594 GCA_044445225.1 Burkholderiales bacterium | reverse complement strand
CTCGGCCATCAACGCCCACGCCTTGACGCGCTCGCTGTTGGGCACCAGCACGCTGTTGATGCCGTACAGCGTGACGCCGCGCAGGATGAACGGCATCACGGTGGTGGGGAAGTCGCCGCCCTGCGCCAGGCCGCACGCGGCCACCGCGCCGTAGAAGCGCGTTTGCGCGCAGGCATTGGCCAGCGTGTGGCTGCCCGCGGTGTCGACCACGCCGGCCCACACTTCCTTCTGCAACGGCTTGCCGGCCTGCGCCAGCTCGCCGCGCTCGACGATGCGGCGCGCGCCCAGGCGCTGCAGATAATCGGCCTCTTGCGGCCTGCCGGTGGAGGCGACCACCGTGTAGCCCAGTCTGCCCAGCAGCGCCACCGCGATCGAGCCCACGCCGCCGGCTGCGCCGGTGACCAGCACCTCGCCGTCGCCTGGTTTCAGGCCGTGGCGCTGCAGCGCCATCACACACAGCGCGGCGGTGAATCCGGCGGTGGCGATGGTCATCGCCGAGCGGGTGGTGAACGGCGCGGGAATCGTCAACAGCCAACCGGCGTCGAGCCGCGCGCGCTGCGCGAGGCCACCCCAATGGTTCTCGCCCAGGCCCCAGCCGGTGACGACGACTTTGTCGCCGGCCTTCCATGCACTGCTGCGGCTGGCGCTGACGGTGCCGGCGAGATCGATGCCCGGCACCAGCGGCCAGTTGCGCACCACCGCGCCGCGGCCGGTGATGGCCAGCGCGTCTTTGTAGTTGAGCGTCGAGTACTCGACGGCCACCGTGACGTCGCGATCGGGCAGCCGCGACTCGTCGAGGTCGAGCAGCTCGGCCCGGGTTTTCTTGTCTTCGCTTTGCGACAGCAGGATGGCCTTGAACATCGTCATCTCCCGGAAGCGGGGCGCTCGGCCCAGCGGCGGATGATCGCATGCAACGCGTCCAGGCCGTCCGTCAGCGCCGCGGGGCCGGGCTGCAGGATCAGCGGCGATTTGACCTCGTGCAACTCGCCGTCGCGCACCGCGGGCACCGCGGCAAAACCGGCACGCGCGGCCACCCGCTCGGGCCTGAACTTCTTGCCGCACCACGAGCCGATGATCACGTCGGGCGCGGCGCGCACGATCTCCGAGGTGTCGGCCACGATGCGGTCAAGAGCCAGGCTGGCCGCCGCGCGTTGCGGGAACACGTCGTCGCCGCCGGCGATGCCGATCAGCTCGCTGACCCAGCGGATCGCGCTGATCGCCGGCTCGTCCCACTCCTCGAAGTACACGCGCGGCCGGCGCGTCAGCGTGGCGGCGCTGGCGCGCACGCGGTCGATGTGCGATTGCAGCGTGTCCACATACTGCCGTGCGTGATCGGCCGCGCCAACCATCGCGCCCAGCCGCAGCACGTAGCCGAGGATCTGCTCGACCGAGCGGTGGTTGGCGATCCACACTTCGACCCCGGCCTTGACGAGCGCGTGGGCGATGTCGGCCTGGATGTCGGAAAAACCGATCGCGAGATCGGGCTTCAACTCGAGGATGCGGTCCAGCTTGGCGCTGGTGAACGCGCTGACTTTGGGCTTCTCCTGGCGGGCACGGGCAGGGCGCACCGTGAAGCCGGAGATGCCGACAATGCGATGCGCCTGGCCGAGCGCATAGAGCACCTCGGTGGGCTCTTCGGTCAGGCAGACGATGCGCTCGGGCAACGCGCTCATTGGGCATCCTCCGTGCTGCGAGCTTACCGTCAGTGCCGTATCCGCCGCCGTGACACGCGCCTACACTGTCGCGCCATGCAACCGGCCTCGATCGATCTGAGGGCGCCCGTGTCACCGCCCACGCAGCAGGTGCATCACCTGCGGCAGATCCTGTTGTGGCCGTTGCGGCTGGTGGCCCTGCGGCGCGGCGACGAGGTGCAGCGCCGGCCGTGGGAGCTGCTGGGCGCCGACGGCGCCGGCGGGCCGTGGCACCGCGTGATCGACGAGTACACCGGCACGCCCGACAGCTTTCACGAGCGGCACTACCACGAGTTCGTCACCTTCCTGCCGTACGTGCAGCAGTTCCTGTACGGCGAGGGGCGTGGCCGCCGCGGCGACGCATCGCCGTCGTCGATGCACGTGTTCCGGCGCGACGACGTGCGCGCGGTGCGCATGCAGCCGCGCTTGGGCTCGGCGACATTCACGCTCGAGGTGGTGCACGTCGACCTTTACTTTTTCGAGGACGTCGACATCGTGCTGCTCAATGTCGAGGTGGCGGCCGACGACCTGAGCCTGAACGACACCCAGGAGATCCTGTACCGCTTCGGGCGCGGCTATCCGTCGGGTTGGGATGCCGCAGGCCAGCCGATGCATGCGATGGCGGGTGCCGACTGGCTCGACGCCGAGGGCCGCGTGCTCGCCAGCTCCGACGCGCAGTCGCGCGACGCGTACCTGGCCTATGTCGGCGAGCACCGCGCGCCGCGCATCGCAGCGCACTGGGAGTTCATGCTCAAGCCGCTGGTGCCCGACCACTCCGAGCTCGAAGGCGCGCTGCGCTACCGCCAGATCGAGTACTACCGCATGCCGCTGATGGCGTACCTCGCGGTCGACGAGCCGCGTGCGCTGGCGCGCAGCGACTTCATCCGTCTGGGCCTCGTCACCGGTGCGGGCGACAGCGAGCTGCCGTACGGCGAGCAGCACCTGGCCGACTTCGAGCAGCGCCACTGCTATGACCGCTTCTGGGCCGATGCCGGCGCCGCGCCGCGCACGCGCTACATGTGCTGCGGCCATGCGCTGGTGGTGGTGGGCGACGCGCGCGCCGAGTTCTACCGCTGCCGCGACCGCGGCGTGCTGGCACAGTTCCGCCACCAGCACTTCATGCTGTTCCTGATCGCACACGTGCAGAAGGCGGCGCTGCTGATGTTCTCTGACCGCCTGGTCGATGCGCTGAAGCGGCTGGACATCGCCGATCCACAGAGCGTGAAGCAGTTCAAGCGCGCGATCCGCGGCGGCTACGCCACCTTCCTGCGCTTCACGCACCGCTACTGGTTCCACGAGGTGTCGGAGCAGGCGCAGGCGCGGGCGCTGTTTCGCATGTGCACCGCGCAGCTCGGCCTGGACCCGCTGTACGCCGAGGTCAAGGAGCGCATGCACGACATGAACACCTACCTCGATGCCGACAGCCTACGCCGCCAGGCCAACACGGTGGTGCGGCTGACCGTGGTGACGATCTTCGGTCTGGTGGGCACCGTGTCCACCGGTTTTCTCGGCATGAACCTGCTGGCGATGGCCGAGCGGCCGCTGGTCGAGCGTGTGCTGGCGTTCGGCGTCGTGTTCGTCGCCACCGTGTGGCTGACGATGTACACGATCGGCAAGTCCAAGCGGCTGTCGGATTTTCTCGACGTGCTATCGGAAGAAGGGTTGCCGTGGCGCACACGGCTCGGCGCGTTGGTGCGCGTGTGGCACCAGCCGCGGGCGAAGTGATCGGGGAATCTAGCCGCGCCGCGCGTCCGACGGCAGTGCGATGCCGCGCGCGTCGAGCAGTTGGGCCACGGTGCCGCGGCTCGCGGCCCCGAGCAGGATCTCGTGGCAACCGGCCAAGCCGGCGCGCACCCGATCGGTCGCGCTCAGCTGCTGTGCGGCCAGCACCAGCAGCGGCTTCGTCGTTCCGGGCAAGCGGCTGCTCTCGCGCACCCGATTGCACAGCTCGAACGCGTCGCCGCCGTCGGTCGTGCGAATCGGCAGCGTGACGAACACCGCCACGAACGGCCACGGTGCCGGCAACGCCGGCGGCTCGGACATCACCTGCACGCCGAAGCCGAAAGCCCGCAACAGCGCGCACAGCTCGCTGCACGACGCGTCATCCGTGCTCAGCACCAGCATTTCGGGAGCGGCAGGCTCCTCGGGGGTTGCTTCGCGCTGGCGGTCCCGCCGCACCTGTGCACGCCGCGCCTCGCGTTGCGCAGCGCGATCGACATCGGCATCGCCGAGGTAGGGCTGCGGCTGCAGCTCGGCGTCGGACAACACCATCCCGCTGTCGACCGGCTCGGCGTGGTCCGCCAGCGGCGGCAGCGGCACCTGCACATCGCGCAGCGTGAGGACGAAAGGGGCCTGTTCAGTCGCCGCCCCTGCCGCCGGTTGGGCGCCTTTGGAGGCCGCCTTGCCCGCCGTGCGTGCGGGTTTGTCGCCGGCGCTGTCCGAAGACCGCTTCTTGCCCATCGCGATCAGCGCTTCAGCCGTGCGAGGCCGCCAAGTACGTCTCGGCGACACGCACCCAGTAGCTGGCGCCGGTGGGCAGCACGCGATCGTTGAAGTCGTACGCCGGGTTGTGCACCATGCAGCCACCGGAGTCGCCGACGCCGTTGCCGATGAAGACATAGCAGCCCGGCACCCGCTCGAGGAAGAACGCGAAGTCTTCGCTACCGGTCACCGGCTGGGCGTTGGCGACCAGGCCACCGTCGCCCAGCCACTCGCGCACGACGCGTTCGCAGAATCCGCTTTGCTCCGGATTGTTGTAGAGCACCGGGTAACGCCGCTGGTACTGCACCTCGGCGCTCGCGCCATACACGGCCGCCTGCGTCTGCGCGATCTCGGTGATGCGTTGCTCGAGCAGGTCCCGTACCCCGGGCCTGTAGGCGCGCACCGTGAGCTTGAGCGTCGCCTCGCCGGGAATCACGTTGGGCGCGTCGCCGGCATGGAAGGCGCCCACCGTGACCACGCCCATCTCCAGCGGCGGCACGTTGCGCGACACGATGGTCTGCAGCGCCATCACGATGCTCGAGGCGGCGACCACCGAATCGATGGCCACGTGCGGCATCGCGCCGTGGCCGCCCTTGCCGCGCACGGTGATGATGCAGCTGTCGGAACTCGCCAACGCGAAGCCCGGCACGATGCTGAACTGGCCTTCGGGCAGCCCCGGCATGTTGTGCATGCCGAACATCGCCTCGCAGGGGAACAGCTTCAGAAAGCCGTCGTCGAGCATGCGCTTGGCGCCGGCCAGCCCTTCTTCGGCGGGCTGGAACACCAGGTGCAGATGGCCGTCGAAGCGGCGCGTGGCGGCGAGATGTCGCGCCGCCGCCAGCAGCATCGCGGTGTGGCCGTCGTGGCCGCAGGCGTGCATCTTGCCGAACACCTTGCTCGCCCACGGCTTGCCGCTGGTCTCGCCGATCGGCAGCGCGTCCATGTCGGCGCGCAGCCCGATGTGGCGCTCGGAGGTGCCCACGCGCAGCGTGCCCACCACACCGGTGCCGCCCAGTCCGCGGTGCACCTCGTAGCCCCACCGTTGCAGTCGCTCGGCCACCAGATCGGAGGTGGCGTGCTCTTCGTAGGCGAGTTCGGGGTTCGAGTGGATCTGTCGCCGGATGGCGACCATCTCGTCTTCGTGCTGGCGGATCTCGTCGAGCGCGGGCAGGGGCAGCGGTGCGTTCATGGAGGGTGCCTTCTTCGGCCGATGTGTGATGCCAACCGCCTCAGCGGCTCGCGGTGTCGATGGCGGCGATGGTCGCGGCATCGAGCGACAAGCGCGCCGCGCCGGCGAGCTCTTTCCACTGCGCGAGCGACGTGGCGCTGGCGATCGGCGCGGTGAGCCCAGGGCGCGCCATCTGCCAGGCCAGCGCCACCTGGGCCGGTGTCGCCTTGTATTGCGCCGCCGCGCTGTCGAGCGCATCGAGCACGCGGCGGCCTTGCTCGTTCAGGTACTTCTTGACGGTGGTGCCGCCGCGCGGGCTCTTGTTCGCATCGGCTTCGCTGCGGTACTTGCCGGTGAGAAAACCGCTGGCCAGGCCGAAGTAGTTGATGACACCCAGACCCTCGCGCCGACACAGTGCCTCGAGCTCGCCCTCGTAGGCGGGGCGCTCGACCAGGTTGTACAGCGGCTGCAGCGATTCGTAGCGGGGCAGCTTCAACCTGGCGCTGGTCTGCAACGCCTCGTCGAGACGCGCGGCGCTGTAGTTGCTCGCGCCGATGGCGCGCACCTTGCCTTCGCGAATCAGGTCGGCAAAAGTGCCCAGCGTTTCTTCCAGCGGTGTCTTGGGGTCGTCCTGGTGCGCCTGGTACAGGTCGATGTGGTCGGTCTGCAGCCGGCGCAGCGAGTCGTCGACCGCTTGACGGATGTACCTCGGCGCCAGGCCGATCTTGCCGTCGCCCATGTCCATGCCGACCTTGGTGGCCAGCACGATGCGATTGCGCTTGCCGCTCTTCTTGAGCCAGCGGCCGATCACGGTCTCGCTTTCGCCGCCGCTGTGTCCCTTGATCCAGCGCGAGTAGACGTCGGCGGTGTCGAGCAGATTGAAGCCGTCGTCGACGAAGGCGTCGAGCAGGCCGAACGACGTGGCCTCGTCGGCTGTCCAGCCGAGCACGTTGCCACCGAAGGCGAGCGGCGCGACCTTCAGGCCGCTGCCGCCCAACGGGCGGAGTTGCATTCCATGCTCCCGGCGGCCGCCAACCGGCCGCGAGGGAGCATGGTATCCGCTGCCCGGGTGCTCTATAAAGAACGCAGGAAGTTCAGCAGATTCTGCTGCTGCGCGTCGGGGAGCGCGTCGAACGCCCGCGTCACCGCATTGGCCTCCGAGCCGCTGCTGAAGTGCTGGAAGATCGCCTGGCGAAGGTCGTTCGCCCGCCCGTCATGCAGGAAGAAGAGGCGCTGACCCAACCCCCACAGCGG
>JBIODO010000237.1:0-6608 GCA_044445225.1 Burkholderiales bacterium | reverse complement strand
GATGCCAGCGGCGTCGAGCCCGAGGTCGCCCGTGTTCGGGCGCCGACCGGTGGCCAGCAGCAGGTGCGTGGCCAGCACCTCGGGTGACCCGCACGAGGTGCGCACGGCGATGCGCCCGCCGCGCGCCGACACCGCCAGGCATTGCGAGCCGGTGCGCACGGCGATGCCTTCGGCCTCGAGGATCTGCTGGATCGCCGTGGAGACTTCGTCGTCTTCCCGCGGCACCAGGCGCGGCGCCATCTCGCACACGGTGACCTGCGAGCCGAAGCGGCGGTACATCTGCGCGAACTCCAGCCCGATGTAGCTGCCGCCGATCACCGCCAGGTGCTCGGGCAGCGTGTCGAGCTCGAGGATGCTGCGGTTGTCGAGTGTGGGCACCGAATCGATGCCCTCGATCGGCGGCCGCGCCGCCTCGCCGCCGACGTTGATGAAGATCTTGGGTGCGGTGAGTCGTCGGCCGTTGACCTCGATCGTGTGCACGCCGACGAATCGCGCGGGTCCTATCAACAGCGTGAGGTTCGCCGTGCCGCCGATCCAGCGATCCAGGCTCTGGCGCGAGTGGTTGACCACGCCGTCCTTGCGCGCTTTTACCGCGGCCATGTTGACCTGAATGCCGCCCTGCAGCGTGACGCCCCATTCGGCAGCGCGCCGCGCCACTTGTGCCGCGCGCGCGCTGGCCACCAATGTCTTGGTCGGGATGCAGCCGACGTTGACGCAGGTGCCGCCGAGCCGTTCGCGTTCGATCAGCACGGTGCGCCAGCCTCTGCCAGCACACTCCACCGCCAGCGGAGGGCCGGCCTGGCCGGCGCCGATCACGATGGCGTCAAACGCTTCGTCCATGTCGCACTCCTTGCGATGGGCTGCGGCCTTTGGTCGACGCCGCTGCGCTGGCCTTACACGCCGCTGCGCTTGGCACTGCGCTCATCGACCAGGCAGCGCTCGAGGATATCGAGCGCCGCATCCATCTGTGGGCGCGTGATGATCAGCGGCGGCGTCAGCGTCAGCACGTTGCCCATCGTGGTCTTGAACGACAGCCCGTGCGACAGCGCGCGGTACATCACGCGCTCGGCGGCATCGGCGGCCGGCGCCTTGCTGTCGCGGTCGAGCACGAGGTCGATGCCCAGCAGCAGACCGCGGCCGCGCACGTCGCCGATCAGCGGGTGGCGGCGCTGCATCTCGCGCAGTCGTGCCAGCGCATGCGCGCCGACGGCCGCCGCGTTGTCGACCAGGCGCTCGCGCTCGATCACCTGCAGCGTGGCCAGCGCCGCTGCGGCGGTGACCGGATTCTTTTCGTGCGTGTAGTGGCCGAACGCGTAGTCGCCGGCAACGTCGAGGTCGGCCCGTGCGATGCACGCGGCGATCGGCAGCACACCGCCCCCGAGTGCCTTGCCGAGCACCACGATGTCGGGCGCCACGCCGTCGTGCTCGGCGGCAAAGAAGCGCCCGGTCTTGCCCAGGCCAGTGGGGATCTCGTCGAAGATCAGCAGCGTGCCGTGCGCATGGCAGGCCTCGCGCACGGACTGCCAGTAACCCTGCGGCGGGATGAACGGCACCGCGCGCGCCGGCTCGGCGACCACCGCAGCCACGTCGCCTTCGCGCTCGAGCACGTAACGCACCATGCTCGCACAAGCCAGCTTGCACTCATCGAGCAGCGGCTGGCCCGACGCGTCGACACGATGACCGTACGGGCAGCGATAGCAGCCGAACGGCGCCACGTGCTCGCTGCCCGGCAGCAACGGCCCGATGGGGCCGCCGCGAAACAGCGCCTCGCCACCGACGCTCGACGCGCCGAAGCCTGCGCCGTGAAACGAGTCCCAGAAGCTCAGCGTCTTGAAGCGCCCGGTGGCGGCGCGCGCCAGCTTGATCGCCACCTCGACCGCATCGGAGCCGCCGGTGGTGAACAACAGCCTGGCGTCGTGGCCAGTGAATGCACGAAACTTGGCGCCCAGTGCCTCGGCGAGCTCGACGGCACGACCGCTGGCGAAGCGCCGTGGCGCGAAACTCAGTGCATCGAGCTGCGCCTTGATCGCTGCCAGCACGTCGGGGTGCGCGTAGCCGACGTGGTGCACGTTGTTGCCATGGAAGTCCATGTAGCGGCGGCCCGCCAGGTCTTCGATCCAGATGCCTTCGGCTTTCGCGATGGCGTTGAGGCACGGCGTGGACACCGACTGGTGAACAAACGCGGAGCTGTCGCGCGCCAGCAGCGCGCGCGTGCGCTCATCGAGATGCTCGCGCTGCCATTGGGCGCGACGCGGCGATGCATTGACGTCACTTTCGCTCGCTGCGGGTGTTGTGCGGGGGCTGCGCGACATGGCGCCCGATGATAGGCGCTGAGAGAATGCGCGCCAGATGACGATCCGGCTCGTGTTCGCTCTGCTCGTGCTCGCCAGCGTGGCGGCCAACCTGTATTTCTTGCTGCGCGACGGCGGCGAGCAGCGGCGGGTGGTCACGCAGTCGGCGGCGGTGGATCAGTTCGAGGTCATCCGCACCAAGGGCGGCTTGCTGGCCGTCAGCACGATCAAGGCGCCGGAGTTCTTTCAGGCCACGGCCGATCACGAGGTGCTGGGTGTTCCGGTGGGGCAGACGACGAGCCAGATCCGCGTGTCGGCGGTCTACAGCTACCACGTCGAGCTGGCGCCCGAGTGGAAGGTGACGCTGCGCGACAAGACCTTCATCGTGATCGCGCCGCGCGTGAAGCCCACGCTGCCGGTGGCCATCGACACCGCGAAGCTCGAGCGTTATGCCTCGGGCACCTGGTCGCTGTTCACCGGTGCCGGGGAACTCGACCGCTTGCAGAGCTCGATCAGCGCCAGCCTGGCCAAGAAGGCCACGCTGCCGAGCTACATCCAGTTCCAGCGCGAGGCCGCGCGCACCACAGTCACCGAGTTCGTCACCAAATGGCTGCTCGGACAGCAGCGCTGGCAGCCAGCATCGGACTACAAGGTGCAGGTGTTCTTCGCCGACGAGCCGATCGAAGCACTCGGGGCGGCGCCGCCGCCATTCGTGCGCGAGCAATGAGGCGCCCGCGGTGCGGCAGGTGACTCACGTCGGCTCGGCCACCCAACCGCCGCCGAGCGCCTGGATCAACGCGATCGCGTTGGCCTGCAGGGCCGCCTGCAGCTGCACGACGCTGCGGCGGGCCGACAACGCGCTGGTCTGCGCGGTCACGACGTCGGTGTAGCCGACCTGCCCGGCGCGGTAGCGATTGAGCAGTTGCTGCTCGGTCTGGTCGGCTGCGGTCGACGCCTGCTGGCGCAGCACCAGTTGCTCGTTGAGTCCGCGCCGCTGCACCAGCAGGTCTTCGACCGACTGGAACGCCGTCAGCACGGTCTGACGATAGATGGCGACGGTGACGTCGCGGCTCGCCTCGGCGTTGTTCAACGCGGCGTTCAACGCGCCGCCGTCGAACAGGATCTGCGCCACCGACAAGCCCAGCGACCAGATCGTGTTCGATGCGTTGAGCAGGTCGCCAATGCGGGTGGCGGCGCCGCCACCCGAAGCGCTTAGCGAGAAGCTCGGATAGTAGGCCGCGCGCGCGATGCCGATGTTGGCGTTGGCTGCCGCCACCGCACGTTCGGCCGACGCGATGTCGGGCCGGCGCTGCAGCAGCTCCGACGGCAGCGCCGGCGGCACCTCGGGCACCGTCGTGGTCCACGGTGCCGTTGCGAGCGAGAAGTCGGCCGGTGCCTTGCCCAGCAGCACCGCGATCGCGTGCTCGAACTGCTGACGCTGCGTCGCCAGCGCGGCCACATCAGCGCGCGTGTTGGCCAGAAGCGTCTCGGCTTGCAGCACGTCGGTGCGCGCAGCCTGCCCTGCGGCATAGCGGTTGTTGGTGATCTGCAGGCTGCGCTCGAGACCGCTCACGGTGTCGCGCAGCAGTTGCAGTTCGGCGTCGGCTTCGCGCAGGTTGAAGTACGCGGTGGCCAGCGCAGCCTGCGCCGAGAGCTTGGCGCCGGCGAGGTCGGCCGCGCTGGCCTGCGCGCTGGCCTGCGCCTGCGACACGGCGGCGCCCAGGCGCCCCCACAGATCGGGCTCCCAGCTGGCGCCGACTTCGGCGCGCAACTGCGTGCCCCGGCCGGTGATGGCGCCCGCCACGCCGCCGCCGCCCGAACGGACGGCACTGCCGGTCAACTGCACGCTGGGCCACAGCTGGGCCTGCTGGCCCGACACGATGGCCTGCGCGGCGGCGTAGCGCGCCACCGCGGCGGCGACGTTCTGGTTCGACACCTCCACTTGTGGCAGCAAATCGTTGAGCTGCGCGTCACCGAACGGCGGCCACCAGGGGCCGCGCGGTTGCTCGTCGGCCGGCCGCGCCGCGCTCCAGCCGGGCGTGGCCGGTGCCTCCTTGAACGACACCGCCTGTGTCGCGACCTCGGGGCGCTCGTACGGCGGCACGAACGTCGTGCAGGCCGACAACAGCACCGCAAGCGATGCCGCCGCGAGCCGCGTGGGGTGCACGTGCGAAGGCGGCGATGGCTTGGCGTCACGCATGTGCGGCACGGCTCAGCTGGTGTTCGTCGGGCCGGCGCCGGCGCAGCGTGTCGAGCAGCACGTACACCACCGGCGTGGTCAGCAGCGTCAGCAGCTGGCTGGCGATCAGGCCGCCGATGATCGCGATGCCCAACGGCTGGCGCAGCTCGGAGCCTTCGCCGAAGCCGATCGCCAGCGGCAGCACGCCCAGGCCGGCGGCCAGCGTGGTCATCAGGATCGGACGGAAGCGCAGCATGCAGGCCTCGCGCACCGCGGCCGTCGGCGTGAGGCCGCGCGAGCGCTCGGCCTCGAGCGCGAAGTCGATGATCAGGATCGCGTTCTTCTTGACGATGCCGATCAGCAGGAACACGCCAATCAGCGCGATGATCGAAAACTCCAGGCGCAGCATCAGCAGCGCCAGCACCGCGCCCACGCCGGCCGACGGCAGCGTCGACAGCACCGTCACCGGGTGGATCAGGCTTTCGTAGAGCACGCCGAGCACGATGTAGATCACCACCAGCGCGCCGACGATCAACCACAGCTGCTGGCCTTGCGACTGCTGGAAGTTCAGCGCCGTGCCGGCGAATGCGCCGCGCACGTTGGTGGGCATGCCGATGTTGGCCTGCGCCTGCAGCAGCGCCTGTTGCGCCTGCCCGAGCGACACGCCGTCGGCCAGGTTGAACGACACCGTGGTGGCGATCTCGGTGTCCTGGTGCTGCACCGAGGTCGGTGCCGCACCTTCTCTGAACCGCGCGATGGCCGCCAGCGGCACCATCGTGTTGGCCTGCGAGCTGAGCGCCGATGCGGTCGATGCGTCGCGCTGGCCTGGGTTTGCCGACGTGCCGGCCACTGCACCCGCTGCCCGTGCCGGCACGTACAGGTCGGACAGCGCGGCGGGGCCCAGCGTGTAGCCCGGCGCCCACTCCATGATCACCTTGTACTGGTTGATGTCGCCATAGATGGTGCTCACCGCGCGCTGGCCGAATGCGTCGTACAGCGCGCCGTCGACGTCGGCGGCGGTGATGCCGAAGCGCGCCGCGCTGCCCTTGTCGACGTCGACGTAGCTCTCGACGCCGTTGTCGGTCTGGTCGGTGTTGACGTCGGTCAACCGATTGTCAAGTTTGAGTTCGTCGGCCAGCCGCGCGGCCCAGCGCCGCAGGTCGGGCAGGTTGTCGGACTTCAGCGTGTACTGGTAGGTGGCGTTGCTGCTGCGCCCGCCGCCGCGCAGGTCTTGCACCGGGTTGAGGAAGGCGCGCAAGCCGGTCACCTGCGCCAGTTGCGGCCGCAGCCGCGCGATCACCGCGAACGCACCGTCGGTGCGCTGCGCGCGAGGCTTGAGGTTGACGAACAGAAAGCCGCCGCCTGCACGGCCACCGCCGGTGAATCCGACCACCGTGTCGACCGCCGGATCGGCGCGGATGATGTCCACCACCTGGCGCAGTTTGGCGCCCATCGCCTTGGTCGAGATGCTCTGGTCGGACTGCAGGCCCACGCTCATCTGGCCCGAGTCCTGCTGCGGAAAGAAGCCCTTGGGCGCATGGATGAAGAGATAGACGTTGAGGCCGACGACGAACACCAGGATCAGCATCACCAGCGCCTTGCTGGCCAGCGCCCAGTCGAGGCTGCGGGCATAGACCCGCAGCACGAAGCCCCACGTCGCGGCCCCGGCGCGCGCCAGCCAGCCGCGCGCGCGGCCCTGTGCCGGCACGCCATCATGAGCCAGCCACCGGGCGCACATCATCGGCGTGGTGGTCAGCGACACCGCCAGCGATCATCACCGCGGCCGACAGCGTGACCGCGAACTCGCGGAACAAGCGGCCGATCTGGCCCTCCATGAACAGCAGCGGGATGAACACCGCCACCAGCGACAGGCTGATCGACAGCACGGTGAAGCCGACCTCGCGCGCGCCGAGCAGCGCCGCCTGCATGCGGCTCATGCCGGCCTCGATGTGGCGCGACGTGTTCTCGAGCACGACGATCGCGTCGTCGACCACGAACCCGGTGGCCACGGTCAGCGCCATCAGGCTCAGGTTGTTCAGGCTGTAGCCGAACAGGTACATCACACCGAAGGTGCCGAGCAGCGACACCACGGTGGCCACCGCCGGCACCAACGTCGCGCGCAGGCTGCCGAGAAACAG
>JBIODO010000236.1:0-6624 GCA_044445225.1 Burkholderiales bacterium | reverse complement strand
CCAGGTGTACGTGACGCTGCCCGACATCCGCGGCCGCGAGCAGATCCTCAACGTGCACATGCGCAAGGTGCCGCTGGGCTCCGACGTGCGCGCCGACCTCATTGCGCGCGGCACGCCGGGTTTCTCGGGCGCCGACCTCGCGAATCTGGTCAACGAAGCCGCGTTGTTCGCGGCGCGGCGCAACGGCCGCGTGGTCGAGATGATCGACTTCGAGAAGGCCAAAGACAAGATCATCATGGGCACCGAACGCAAGTCCATGGTGATGGACGAAGACGAGCGTCGCAACACCGCCTACCACGAGGCCGGCCACGCGCTGATCGGCAAGCTCTTGCCCAAGCTCGACCCGATTCACAAGGTGACCATCATTCCGCGCGGCGGCGCGCTGGGCGTGACGGTGTCGCTGCCCGAGAAGGACCGCTACAGCACCGACAAGATCCTGATGCTCAATCGCATCTCGATGCTCTTTGGCGGCCGCATCGCCGAAGAGGTGTTCATGAATCAGATGACCACCGGCGCCAGCAACGACTTCGAGCGCGCCACGTCGATCGCCCGCGACATGGTGATGCGCTTCGGCATGAGCGACGTGATGGGTCCGATGGTGTACTCGGAGAACGAGGGCGAGGTCTTCCTCGGCCGCTCGGTGACCAAGACCACCAACATTTCCGAAGAGACCATGCGCAAGGTCGATGCCGAAGTGCGGCGCATCATCGACGAGCAGTACGCGATCGCGCGCAAGCTGGTCGAGGACAACCGCGACAAGATGCATGCGATGGCCAGCGCGCTGCTCGAGTGGGAAACCATCGACGGCGAACAGATCGACGACATCATGGCCGGCAAGCCGCCGCGCCCACCAAAGGACTGGACGCCCTCGGCTTCCAAGCCGAGCGGAGCGAACCCGCCGGTGAGCACCGACGGCGCCCCCGCCACGGTGGCCTGACGGCGATTTGAGAGACACTGACGGGGCCCTTCGGGCCCCGTATTCTTTTGGCCACCATGTTCTGGCAGACCTCGCGTCACACGATCGATTTGTCGCGCCCGCGCGTGATGGGCATCGTCAATGTCACGCCGGATTCGTTCTTCGACGGCGGCACCCACCTGTCCAGCGACGCTGGGTGCGCCCATTGCGATCGTCTGGTCGGCGAGGGCGCCGACCTGCTCGACATCGGCGGCGAGTCGACGCGTCCCGGCTCTCGGCCGCCAAATGTTGAAGAAGAGATCGAGCGCGTGATGCCGGTGCTCGAACATGCCTGCACGCTGGGCGTGCCGGTGTCGGTCGACACCAGCCGTGCCGAGGTGATGCGTGCGGCGTTGGGCGTGGGAGCCGACATCATCAACGACGTCCGCGCGCTGCGTCTGCCTGGTGCTCTGGAGGCGGTTGCCGCGCATGCCGGTTGCGGTGTCTGCCTGATGCACATGCTGGGTGATGACCCGGCCACCATGCAGCAGGCACCCACGTATGACAACGTGGTGACGGATGTGCGATCGTTCCTGCAGGAGCGGCTGTCGGCAGTCGCACGCGCCGGTGTGGCGAAAAAGCGCGTGGTGCTCGATCCAGGGATCGGTTTCGGCAAGACACCGGAGCACAATTGGGCGCTGATGCAAGGCCTCGACCAATTGCTGACCCTCGGCCAACCGCTGTTGATCGGCTGGTCGCGCAAGTCGATGGTCGGTGCGCTCACTGGCCGCGCCAAGGCCGATCGCCTCGCGGGCAGCCTGGCTGCGGCGCTGGCCAGCGTGCAACGCGGCGCGCGAATCGTGCGCGTGCACGACGTGGCGGCAACGGTCGATGCACTGGCGGTGTGGCGCAGCTCGGGCCTCGTCGCATAGACAGAGCGGGCCGTGGCACACAACAAGAATTGACGAGACAGAGGGACATGGCAAGACGCTACTTCGGCACCGACGGCATTCGCGGCACGGTGGGCCAGGCGCCGATCACGCCTGACTTTCTGCTGCGCCTGGGTCACGCGGTGGGCCGCGTGCTTCGCCGCAACAGCGCGCGCGCGACGGTGGTCATCGGCAAGGACACGCGTATATCTGGCTACATGATAGAGTCGGCGCTCGAGGCGGGTTTTGCGTCGGCCGGCGTCGACACGCTGTTGAGCGGCCCGATCCCGACACCTGCGGTGGCGTACCTCACGCGTGCGCTGCGCCTGGACCTCGGCGTGGTGATCAGCGCCTCGCACAACCCGTACCCCGACAACGGCATCAAGTTCTTCTCGGCCGCCGGCGAGAAGCTGCCCGACGACTGGGAACTGGCGGTCGAGGCCGCGCTCGGCGAGTCGCCGCAGTGGGTCGACTCCGCGGGGCTGGGCAAGGCGCGCCGCATCGACGACGCCAGCGGGCGCTACATCGAGTTCTGCAAAAGCACGGTGCGCCACGACCTATCGCTGCGCGGCCTGAAGATCGTGATCGACGCCGCGCACGGCGCCGCTTACCACGTGGCGCCCGACGTCTTCCACGAGCTCGGCGCCGACGTGGTGGCGATCGGCTGCGCACCCGATGGCCTGAACATCAACGACGGTGTCGGTGCCACCGCGCCGGCCGCGCTGGTGAAAGCCGTCGCGCAGCACAAGGCCGACTACGGCGTCGCGCTCGACGGCGATGCCGATCGCCTGCTGATGGTCGACGGCGCGGGCCGCGTGTTCAACGGCGACGAGTTGCTCTACGTGATGGTGGCCGAGCGGCTGGCCAAGGGCCAGAAGGTCGAAGGTGCGGTGGGCACGCTGATGACCAACATGGCGATCGAGCTGGCGCTGCGGGCGCGCGATGTGCCGCTGGTGCGCGCCAAGGTCGGCGACCGCTACATCCTCGAGGAGCTGTCGGCGCGGCACTGGCTGCTCGGCGGCGAGGGCTCGGGCCACCTGCTGGCGCTCGACAAACACACCACCGGCGACGGCATCATCAGCTCGCTGCAGGTGCTGCAGGCCATCTGCCACAGCGGCCGCACCCTGGCGCAGCTGCTGCACGGCGTGTCGCTGTTTCCGCAGACGCTGATCAACGTGCGGCTGGCGCCCGACGTCGACTGGAAGGCCAACCGCGTGCTGGCGGCCGAGCAGGAGGCCGTGCAGCGCGACCTCGCCGACACCGGCCGCGTGCTGATCCGCGCCTCCGGCACTGAGCCGTTGCTGCGCGTGATGGTCGAGGCCAGCGACGCCGAGATGGCGCGCGGCTGTGCCGAACGGCTGGCGCGCGCCGCGGTGGCCTGACACCCGCGAGGGCAGCAGTCGATGCCCGACCTCGAATCAGAGGGTCTGCTGGCCGCGATCGATCTCGGATCGAACAGCTTCCGGCTCGAGATCTGCAAGGCCGAGCATGGGCAGTTGCTGCGCGTGGAATACCTTAAGGACGCCGTGCGCCTTGGCGCGGGCCTCGACGACGCGCACCAGCTCGACGACGCGGCGATGACCCGGGGCTGGGCCAGCGTGGCGCGCTTCGCCGAGCGGGTGCGTGACCTCGAGCCGCGAGCGGTGCGCGCCGTGGCCACGGCCACCTTGCGCGAGGCACTCAACCGCGACGCGTTTCTGGCGCGCGCACATTCGCTGCTCGGCTTGCCGATCGACGTCATCTCGGGCCACGAAGAGGCGCGGCTCATCTACGGGGGTGTCGCGCACTACCTGCCCGACACCGATGAGCGCCGGCTGGTGTTCGACATCGGCGGGCGCTCGACCGAATTGATTCTCGGCCGTGGCAAGACACCCGGGTTGGTCGAATCGTACGACGTAGGCAGCGTGGAGCTGTCGATGCGCTACTTCGCCGATGGCCGCATCGGCACGCGCAATTTCAACGCCGCGCGCGTGGCCGCGCAGGCTGCGCTCGAGGGCGCGCAGGGCGTTCTGGCCGCCGAGCGCTGGGATGCGGTGTACGGCGCGTCGGGCAGCGTGGGCGCGGTGTCCGACGTGCTGCGGGCCGAGGGCATGACCGACGGCACGATCACCACGGCAGCGCTCGACACGCTGGTGCGCCGCTTGATCGATGCCGGCCATGTCGACCGTGTCGTGCTCGCCGGCCTCAAGGACGACCGTCGCCCGGTGATCGGCGGCGGCGTGGCGATCGTGCGTGCGCTGATGGACTTGCTCGACCTCGATCGCGTCGTATCCGCGCGCGGCGCGCTGCGTCACGGCGTGATGATCGAGATGCTCGATCGCGACGCTCCTGCGCGCGACATTCGCACCGCCAGCGTGCAGCGGCTGCAGCGACAGTTTGCAGTGGATGTCGTGCAAGCGCAGCGCGTGTCGGACATGGCGCTGTGGCTGTTTGCCGCGTTGCATCCGGCACCCGACGAGCCTGTGCAGCGGGCGGCCCAGATGTTGCGATGGGCGGCTGCCTCGCACGAGGTCGGCATGGCGGTGTCACACGAGAGCTATCATCGCCACGGCGAGTACATCGTGCGCCACGCCGATGCGGCCGGTTTCGCCGACCATCAGCTCGAACGCCTGGGCACGCTGGTGTTGGCCCAGCGTGGCGGCCTGCGCAAGGTCGAGGGCGCGCTGGCCTCGGACTCGGTGCTGCGTGATCAGACGCTCGCGTTGCGCATTGCGATCGTGCTGTGCCATGCACGGCGCGATCCGGACCCGGGCCGGCTGCGGCTGGCACGCATGCCGGGTGGCTGGTTACTGGTGATCGATACACCGTGGGCCGACGCCCACCCGCAATCGATCCATCTGTTGCGCGAAGAAGAAAAGGCGTGGTCGCGCACACAGTGGCCGCTGGAGCTGCGCATCGACTGAGGCGATGCGCGGCGCGCCGGCGGATCGGCTACATCGTCTCCGGCGACTGCACGCACACCACGAAGGTCTGCGTGCGTGACTCGCCTTCTTTCGACGCCTCGCTCGGACGATTGCGCAGCCACCAGACCGCGCCCTTGCGGATGGTCCATGGCGCCTCGCGCCCGGTGAGCAACAGGGACGCCAACTCACCCAGCGCCGGCTGGTGGCCCACCAGCAACACCGTGCGGCGCGCGTCGGGCCAGCCGCTGGCGGCCAGCAGGTCTTTGGCGCGGGCGCCGGGCCCGATCGACTCCACAGTGGTGAACTGGCGCTCGAGCTTGGCCGCGGTGCGTTGTGCACGCACCGCCGGGCTCACCAGAATGCGCAAGCCCTCCGGCATCTGCCGATGCAACCACAAGGCGATGCGCGAAGCCTGGCGCTCGCCGCGCGGCGTCAGTTTGCGCTTCAGGTCGTCGGCCGGCGCATCGTCACCGTCTTCGGCATCGGCGTGGCGCCACAAGATCAGGTCCATCGGGGTTCACCGCTGCAAGCCGCCGTAGCGCTCACCGAGTGCACGCTGCGCCGAGCGGCCCGACTTGCCGCGCAGGCGCGCCACGCGCTCGTAGTGGCCGTCGGACATCATCTGCCAGGCATCGCGCTCGTCGTGCAGGTACGGCGTGATTGTCTCGTCGATCAGGCGTTGCCGCATGGCGGGTTCATCCACCGGCCAGGCGAGTTCGATGCGGCGGAACATGTTGCGGCCCATCCAGTCGGCGCTCGACAGGTACAGCTTCTCATCCTCGCCGACGCGAAAGTAGAACACCCGCGAGTGCTCCAGAAAGCGGCCGACGATCGAGCGCACCCGCACATTGTCGGAGAACCCCGCGCGCCCTGCCGGCACGATGCATGCGCCCCGCACGATCAGATCGACGCTCACGCCGGCGCGGCCGGCCTCGGCCAGTGCCAGACCGAGCGCCTCGTCGGTCAACGCGTTCATCTTCAGCACGATGCGCGCGGGCTTGCCGGCGCGCACAGCCGTGGTGGCCGCCTCCACGTGCTCCATCATTCGCTTGTGCAGCGTGAAGGGCGCGACAATCAACGATTTGAGGCCGCTCATGCGGCTCTGGCTCGCCAGATGCTGGAACACCTGCGCCATGTCGGCGGTGATGCGCGAGTTGGCGGTCAGGTGCCCGACGTCGGTGTATAGGCGGGCGGTGCGCGGGTTGTAATTGCCGGTGGACAGGTGCCCGTAGCGGCGCAGTTGGCGGCCCTCGCGGCGCGTGATCAGCAGCATTTTCGCGTGGGTCTTGAGGCCGACGATGCCATACACGACCTGTGCGCCCAGCGCTTCGAGGCGCTCGGCCCAATTGATGTTGGCCTCTTCGTCGAAGCGCGCCATCAGCTCGACCACCAGCATCACCTCTTTGCCGCGCCGCGCTGCCTCGAGCAGCAACTCCATCAGTGCCGAATCGGCGCCGGTGCGGTAGATCGTCTGCTGGATCGACAGCACCTGCGGATCGTGCGCCGCTTCGCGCAGCAGCGACTGCACCGGATCGAACGATTCGAACGGATGGTGCAGGAACACGTCGCCTTGGCGAAGTCGCTCGAACATCGAGCCGTCGGGCGGCACGCTGGTCGGCCAGGCGGGGGTGTGCACTGGGAAATGCAGCGCATTGGCCGGCACCAGGTCGATCAATTGTTGCAGCCGCACCAGATTGACCGGACCGTCGACCCTGTATAGAGATTGCTCGGTCAGCTGGAATTGCTCGAGCAGAAAGTGCGACAGTGATTCGGGGCACGAGATCGCGACTTCCAGCCGCACAGCGCGGCCGAAATGGCGCTGAGTCAGCTCCAGCCGCAGCGCCTGGCGCAAGTTGGTGACTTCAAGTTCGTCGACCGCGAGGTCGGAGTCTCGTGT
>JBIODO010000235.1:0-6669 GCA_044445225.1 Burkholderiales bacterium | reverse complement strand
GTCTGGCGCGCGGCTACCTGAACCGCCCCGAGCTCACCGCCGAGCGCTTCGTCGCCGACCCGTGGCAACCCGGCGAGCGGCTGTATCGCACGGGCGATCTGGCGCGGCGCCGTGTCGATGGCACGCTGCTGTTCGCGGGCCGCGCCGATTCGCAGGTGAAGATCCGCGGCCAGCGCATCGAACCCGGTGAGATCGAGGCCACGTTGCTGCGCTGCCAGGGCGTGCGCCAGGCCGCGGTGGCGGCACGCGCCAATGCGCGTGGCGAGTGCGAGCTGTTGGCCTGTGTGGTAGCCGATGCCTTCGATGAGCGTGCGCTGCGCGAGCAGTTGCGCCAGTGGCTGCCAGCGGGGCTGTTGCCCGCCGCGCTGGTGGCGGTGCCAGCGCTGCCGCTGCTGCCCAGCGGCAAGCTCGACGTGCGCGCGTGGCCTGCTCCGCAAGCCGACACCGCCGCCATCGAACCGCCGCTCACCGACACCGAGCGCCGGCTTCATGCCATCTGGTGCGAGCTGCTCGGCCGCGATGCCGTGGCTCGCCACGACAACTTCTTCGAGTACGGCGGCCACTCGCTCACTGCCACGCGGCTGGTGGCTCGCATCCGCGTGCACCTGGGCGCCGACCTGCCGCTGCGCGCGGTGTTCGAGCACCCCACCATCGCCAGCCTGGCCTTGGCCATCGACGCCGTTCTCGCCTCGGCCCCGGCTCGGCACCTCACACCCATCCAACCCGTTTCCCGTCAGCGCGTGCTGCCGCTGTCGCACTCCCAGCAGCGCATGTGGCTGGTGCAGCAGATGGATCCGCAAGGTGCGGCCTACCACATGCCCTTCGCCTTGCGCATCGCCGGCGAGCTGCGATCGCAGGCACTGCGCCAGGCGCTCGCACATCTGGTGGTGCGCCACGAGGCCTTGCGCACCAGCCTGCATCTGGAGCGCGGCGCACTCACGCAACGCATCGCGGCCCAGGTGCACCTGCCAATGGCCGAAGTGGATTTGAGTGCACTGCCCGCCGCAAATGCAGAAGAGCGGGCGCGCGAGCTGGCGCAGCAGGAGTCGCGTCGCAGTTTCGATCTCGGAAGTGCACCGCTGGCCCGCGCGTTGCTGGTGACGCTGAGCGAACAGGACCATGTGCTGCTGATCGTGATCCATCACGCCATCGGCGACCAGTGGTCAGGCGGCGTGCTCGCGCGCGAGCTGGCTCTGGCCTATGAGGCCGCACTGGCCGGCCGCGCGCCGCAGTGGGGGCCACTGCGCATCCAGTACGCCGACTACTGCGTGTGGCAACGCGAGGAGCAAGGCGACGAGAGCCTCGAATCCGAGTTGGCGTACTGGCGTGAGCGCCTGCGGGGCACGCCGGTGCTGGCACTGCCGACGGACCAGCCTGCCGCGTCGGACGGTTCGCCATCGGTCGCGCCACAGGGTGCAAGCCTGGTGCGCGAGTTGCCGGCCAGCGTCATTGACGGCGTGCGGCGCCTGGCCGTCGCCCACGGCGCCACGCCTTTCATGGTTTTGTTGGCGGGGTTCAAGTTGCTGCTGGCCCGCTATTGCAACCAGCACGACATTGCCGTGGGTTCGCCAATCGCCAATCGCCTGCGCGCCGACACCGAGGACTTGGTCGGCACGATGGTCAACACGCTGGTTCTGCGCACCGACCTGTCGGGTGATCCGAGCTTTGTCGAGCTGCTATCACGGGTCAAGGAGACTGCGCTTGGAGCCTATGCGCACCAGAATCTGCCTTACGAACGGCTGGTCGACGCGCTACGGGGCGAGCGCGGCGCGTCACCAGCGCACGTGCGCGCACTGTTCAATGTGCCCAACGCGCCATGGGTGCGACCGCGTCTGGGCAGCGCCGAAGTCACCCCTTTCGAATTCGACCGCGGCGCCGCACAGTTCGACCTGTCGGTCACGGTCGATACCGAACACTTCCACCGCATTCATTTCGAATACGCGACCGCGTTGTTCTCGCCCGGGTTGTTGCAGCAGCTGGCCACACACTACCTGCACCTGTTGCAGCAAGCCTTGGCACAGCCTGAAAGTCGCCTGTCGTCGTTTGCCACGCTGACGCCGCTGGAGCTGCAGGCCGAGCAGCAACGCCATCGCCTCAACGTGCGCGCGCTGCCAGCTGCACAGCGCATCGATGAACTGATCGCCATGCAGGCTGCTCGCACGCCGCAGGCGGTGGCGCTGAGCCAGGGCGCGCAACGCCTGAACTACGCCGAACTCGATGCTCGCGCGTGCCGCCTTGCCCACCATCTACAACGCCTGGGCGTGACCCGCGGCACGCTGGTCGGTCTGTGCCTGCAGCGCACGCCCGACATGGTGGTGGCGCTGCTCGCGGTCATGAAGGCCGGCGGCGCCTTCGTGCCGTTGGACCCCGCATTTCCGCGCGATCGCTTGCGCTTCATGGTCGACGACTCGGGCTTGCCGCTGGTGATCACGCACGCGGCGGTTGCCGAACCTCCTGCGCCTCGCCCCGGCGGCTTGCTCGACCTCGACGCGCAGGCGCAGCACATCGCGGACCTGTCGGACGCCGTTGCGCCGACTCTCGCCGGCCAGCACGACCTCGCCTACGTGCTCTACACCTCGGGGTCCACCGGTCGCCCCAAGGGCGTGGAGATCGAGCATCGCTCGCTGCTGAACTTCATCGCCTCGATGCAGCGCGAGCCCGGTTTGTCGGCCGGCGATACCCTGCTGGCCGTGACCACGCTGTCGTTCGACATTGCTGGCCTGGAGTTGCTGTTGCCGCTCACGCTGGGTGCGCGGGTGGAGCTCGCCACCCGCGATGAGGCCACCGACCCGCGGCTGCTGATCGAGCGCCTGGCGGCCGTGCGGCCAACGATGATGCAAGCAACCCCCGCGACCTGGACCATGCTGCTGGCCGCCGGCTGGAACGGCGACCCCAACCTGGTGGCGCTGTGTGGTGGCGAGCCACTGCCAGCCGAGCTTGCCGCACGCCTGCTCGCGCGCTGCAAGGCGCTGTGGAACCTCTATGGACCCACCGAAACGACGATCTGGTCCACCATCGATCGCGTGCAAGCGAATGCGCCCATCACGATCGGCCGGCCGATCGACAACACGTCGACGTGGGTACTCGATGCGTGCGGTCAACCAGTGCCACCCGGCGTGACGGGCGAGTTGACGATCGGTGGACTCGGCGTGGCACGCGGCTACCGCAATCGTCCCGAGCTCACCGCGCAGCGCTTCGTTCCAGACCGGTTCTCCGACGATCCGCAGGCGCGCCTGTACCGCACCGGTGATCTGGCGCGCCGGCTGCCCGATGGCCGTCTCGTGCACCTGGGCCGCAACGACTTGCAAGTCAAGGTGCGCGGTTTCCGCATCGAGCCGGGCGAGATCGAGTCGGTGCTGGCGCGGCACGCTGAGGTCGCGCAGTGTGCGGTGGCGGCGAAAACCGACGCCACCGGGACGCAGCAACTCGTGGCCTATGTGGTGCTGCGCCCGGCAGCGTCGTTCGATGCAGTCGCCTTGCGCACCCACCTGCGTGCCCAACTGCCCGAATACATGGTGCCCAACGCCTTCATCGCGCTGGACGCGCTGCCGCTGACGGCCAACCGCAAGGTCGACGTCAACGCCTTGCCAGCGCCCAAGTCCGCCGACTTGACCGCACACACCGCGCGGGAGGCCGACCCGCACGGCGTGCTCGCCGTGCAGTTGCTCGCGCTGTGGCGCCAAGTGCTCGACAACGATGGCCTGGGCCTGCACGACAACTTCTTCGACAGCGGCGGGCACTCGCTGAAAGCGGTGCAGCTGTTGACACTGGTCGAACGCGTGTTCGGCCGCCGCCTGCCGCTGGCCACGTTGATCGAGGCACCCACGGTCGCGCAACTCGAACAGGCGATGGGCCGGGCGGACTGGGTGCCGCCGTGGCGCTCGTTGATCGCGCTGGCCGTGCACGGCACACGCACGCCGCTGTATCTGGTGCCTGGGGTCGGCGGCAACGTGCTGGGTTTCACCTTGCTGGCCAAACTGCTCGACGGTGAGCGGCCGGTGTATGGTCTGCAGGCTCGGGGCCTCGACGGCGTGGAGCAGCCGCTGCGCTCGGTGGCCGAAATGGCCGAGCACCACCTGCGCGAAATCCGTTTGGTTCAGCCGCACGGGCCGTACCTGGTCGGCGGTGCCTGCACGGGCGGCGTGATCGCCTTCGAAATCGCGCGCCGTTTGCATGAGCAAGGCGAGCGTGTCGAACTGATCGTGATGGAATCGTGGCACCCCGCTTCGTATCGGCGGCCGAGCGGCCCGGAGTTCGCTCTGCAGACGCTGCGATTCGCTATCGGCCGGCTGCGCGCGGTGCTGCGCACCTTGGCGGCCTTGCCGCTGCGGCGGTGGCCGTCGATCTTGCGGCGCGCCTGGTTCGGAGCGCGGCTGGTCGACGGCGCGCTCGAGGAATCGTTGGCCGGCAACGACTACCTGGCTGACCGTGTGGTGGCCGCCACCTTCGAGGCTGTGGCCACCTACGATGCGCGCCCCTTCGGCGGCCGCCTGCTCAACGTCATCGCTGCATCGCGGCCGTTGGCGAACACCACACTCGACACGCGCCGCGAGTGGGGTGCGTTGGCTCGGCAAGGTGCTCACAGCGTGGAGATGCCGGCCGAAGACTCCGGACAGCTGTTTGTTGCGCCGCACGTCGGACCATTGGCCAATCTCCTGCGCCGACACGTGGGCCACGAGCTCTGAGCGCGATGCGATCCTGGCGACTGTTCACCTTCCTGCTCGAGCACGCGCGCGGCCGGCTGTGGCTGCTGGTCGGGGCGGGTCTGTCGGCAGGCCTGTTCAGCGCCGGGCTGCTGGCCCTGATCAACCGCACCTTGAATTCGACAGCCGCGCCAGCGTGGTGGTTGGCGTTTGCGTTCGTCGCGCTCACCCTGGGCAAGGTGACCACCACGCTGGGCGCTCAACTGATGTTGGTGCGCTTCTCGCAAGGCACGATCCTGGAGCTCTCGCTGACCCTGGCGCGCAAGCTCCTTGACGCGCCGCTGCGCCAGCTCGAGCGGCGTGGCACCGGCCACATCCTGACCACGCTCACCGACGACGTCAGCGCCGTCACCTGGGCCGTGCAATGCATCCCCCAGCTGGCAATGAACGCCGCGGTCATGCTCGGCTGCAGCGTGTACCTGGCCTGGCTGTCGTGGCCGTTGTTCGCTGCCGTCGTGCTGGCCACGGCCGCGGGCGCAGCCGTGTATGCGTGGCAGCACGCGCGCGCGTTCGCGGTGATCCACCGCGCGCGCGATGAGCGCGCCGGGCTGTTCGAGCACTTCCGCAGCCTGACGCAGGGATTGAAGGAACTGATGTTGCACCGCGGACGGCGCGACGCCTTCCTGCACGGCGAGGTGCGCGGCGCGGCGCAAGCCTATCGCCGCAGCAACCTCACCGCCACCACCCGGTACGCGCTGGCAGAGGCGTGGGTGCAGCTGCTGTACCACGCGTTGATCGCGCTGGTGTTGTTCGCCGCGCCGCTGGCGATGAAACCCAGCCCTGAAGTGCTCACCGGCTATGTGTTCGCGATGCTGTACCTGATGTCGCCGCTTTGGAACATCATCGGCGCCATCCCGACCGTGTCTCGCGGCCAGGTTGCCTTGGTGGCCATCGAACAGCTGGGCATCGAACTCGACGACACGCGAACGCTGAACGCAGCCCCCGCAGCGGCCGCGCCGTTGCAGCAGCCACCAATGATCGCGCTGCGCGCATTGACTTTCCAGTACGACGCCGAGCCCGGTGTCACGACTGCGTTTCGCATCGGCCCGATCGATCTCGAACTGCACCCTGGCGAACTGCTGTTCGTGGTGGGGGGCAACGGCAGCGGCAAGAGCACCTTCGTCAAACTGTTGTGCGGGCTGTATCCCGCGGCGTCTGGCGACATTCAGGTGGACGGCGTACCGCTGACCGAACCGACGCGCATCGCCTACCGCGAGCTGTTCTCGGTGGTGTTCTCCGACTTCCACCTGTTTCGCTCGCTGCACGGGCTCGATGCACTGCGCGTGCAGCTCGACGGCCCGCGCTATCTCCGGGAGTTGCAGCTCGATGCCAAGGTGGCGCTGCAGGCGGGCCGTTATTCGACCATCGACCTCTCGCAGGGTCAGCGCAAGCGTCTGGCTCTGGTGACGGCGTATCTGGAGGATCGCCCCATCGTCGTCTTCGACGAATGGGCCGCCGACCAGGACCCGGAATACAAGCGCATCTTCTACGCCAAGCTGTTGCCCGAGCTGCGCGCGCGTGGCAAGACCGTGGTGGTGATCACCCACGACGACCGCTACTTCCACCTCGGCGACCGCGTGCTCAAGCTGGAAGACGGCCAAGTCGCGTCGCTCGGACCTCCGCCCGCGCTTGAGGCAACCAACTCGGGCACAGTACGGATCCGCGACCCGCGGCGGCCCTCCGAGGCGACGACCCCATGAACGCACTGCAGCAGGCGCACGGCGTCTACCCGATCGCACCGACGCCGTTTCTCGATGACGGCGCGATCGACTTTGCTTCGATCGATCGCCTGAGCCAGTTCTACCTGCGCGCCGGCGCCACCGGCGTCACCGTGCTCGGGCAACTCGGCGCGGAGCCCAAGCTCGATGCCGGCGAGAGCCTGGCAGTGGCTGCGCGATTCATCAAGGCCTTCGCGCACACGCCGGTGATCGTCGGCGTCACGGCACCCGGCTTTGCGGCGATGCGC
>JBIODO010000234.1:0-6746 GCA_044445225.1 Burkholderiales bacterium | reverse complement strand
TGAGGTCTCCTGTCTTAGACGTTAGCTGTCAGCGCTGCGCGGCCCGCGCCTGCGCCAGCAGGCCCGGCACGTGCGCGGCGTCGATCGCGGTGCCGAACACGTAGTGATCGGGCCGCACCAGCGCACCCGCACAGCGGTGGCGATCGAACCAGCCCGCAAGCACGCCGTCGCACTCGTGCAGCGCAGGCAGCGTCAGCGTGCGCAACTCCGGCGCGCCACCCTCGATGGCCGGCCCCGCATCGCGCAGCACGAGCCACCAGCCGGTGCCAACCGCGGCGTCCATGCGCACACGCTGGCCTTCGCGCTGCAGCCACGATTGTGGAAACAGCGTGCCGCGTGCCGGGCTGTCGTCGGTCGCGAGCGCGCCGGCTTCCAAGCGCGGCAGCACGTCCTGCCGCGGCATCAGCCGCACCGTGCCCCCCGCCTCGGCGAGCAGCCGCTCGTCGCGCGCCCTCGCTCGCGCCGCGTCGCGTTCGCCGATCAGCGAACCGATGCCTTTGAGACGAGTGGTCAGGTCGCGCACGTGGCGCGCGCGTTCGATGCCATAGCTATCGAGCAGCGCGTCGCCCGCGTGACCCTTGATCACCGCGTCGAGCTTCCACGCGAGGTTGGCAACGTCGCGCACGCCCTGGCACATGCCCTGACCGAGAAACGGCGGCTGCTGGTGCGCCGCATCGCCAGCGATGAAAACGCGATCGACACGCCAACGCTGCGCCACCAGCGCATGAAAGCGGTAGCTCGCCTGGCGCCACAGTTGGCCGTCATCGGGCTTGATCCAGCGCCTGAGCAAAGCCCACGTCCCTTCGGGTGTCTCGGCCTGGTGCGGATCGTCGCCGTCGTTCAGCGAGATCTCCCAGCGCCGATGGTTCTTGGGCCCGATCACCAGCGTGCACGGGCGCGCCGGCTCGCAGTACTGCACGCTGGTTGGCGGCAGCTTCGCGAGGCCACGCTCATTGGCGAGCACGTCCACCACCAGCCACGGCTCGTCGAAGCCGAGGTCCTCGAGCGAGATGCCGGCCAGGCCGCGCAACGTGCTGCTGGCGCCGTCGCAGCCGATGACCCAGCGCGCGCGGATGCGGCGGCCGCCGCTCAGCAGCAGCGTCGCGTCTTCGGCGTCTTGCTGCAAACCGGTGACCTCGACGCCGAGCTCCACCTGCACGTTGGGCAACCTCGCCACTGCCGAGCGAACTTCGGCGTCGACTGCCGGCTGCGTGAACACCATCGACGGCGTCCATGCTTGCGGATACGGCGGCGCCACCATCGTCATGCGGCGGATCAACCGGCCGTCGGCGCCGTAGAAGCAGCTGTCGGTGAAAGGCTCGGTGTGCGGCTCGATCGCTTCGGCCAGGCCGAGCTGCTGGAACACGCGCATGATCTCGTGGTCGAGTGCGATCGCACGCGGCTTGGCATACACCTCGGTCGAGCGGTCGCACACCCACACGCGGTGGCCCGCCTGGCCGAGCAACGCCGCGGCCACTGCGCCGCTCGGGCCGAAGCCGACGATCGCGACGTCGAACACCGCGCCCGCCATCTGTCAGGTGACTTCGGCTTCGTTGCGAATCGGGTTGCGCAGCGTGCCGATGCGCTCGATCTCGATCTCGATCACGTCGCCGGCTTTCATCCACACCGGCGGCGTGCGCGCCTGGCCCACGCCGGCGGGCGTGCCCATCACGATCACGTCGCCGGGCTCCAGCGTCATGCACTCGGCGAGCAGCACGATCGTCTCGTCGACCGGAAAGATCATGTCGGCGGTGTCGGCGCTTTGCATCACCGTGCCGTTCAAGCGGCTCTCGATGTGCAGCCCCACCGCGCCGGGCGGCAGCTCGTCGGCCGTCACCAGCACCGGGCCGAAGCCGCCGGTGGCATCGAAGTTCTTGCCGATCGTCCACTGGCCAGTGCGCTTCTGATAGTCACGCACCGACATGTCGTTGAAGCAGCTGTAGCCGAACACGTGTTTCAGCGCGGCGCTCTTCGCCACGTGGCGCGGCACGCACGTGCCGATCACCACCGCCAGCTCGGCCTCGTAGTCGAACTTGCTCGACACCTTGGGCACGAGGCCTGCGTGGCCATGGCCGAGCAGCGAACTCTTGCCGCGGTAGAAGAACCACGGGTAGTCGGGCTTGTCGCGCCCGCCCTCCTTCGCATGATCGAAGTAGTTCAGGCCGAGGCAGATGATCTTGCCGGGCTCGGGCACCAGCGGGGCCAGGCTCAGCGACGCGAGCTTCAACCGCGGTGCAGACGATGCGAGCGCGGTGCGTGCCGCTGCGACGAGATTCACGCCCGCTTCGAGCGCGGCGCGCAGATCGGGCGGCACCTCGGGGTTGCTCGCGTTGAGATCAACGACCGCGTCGCCGTCGACCACGCCCAGGCGCGTGCCTCCGTCGCGAATGAAGGTGGTGAATCGCATCGAGAAATCCTCAAGGGGTGGGGATGAAGAACACCGTGCGCTGCGCCTCTTTCAGGCGCGCGCTCGGCGGCGCGGAAATGCCCCATTGGTCGACGCGGCCGGGCGGCCACGCCCACTCAGCGGGACCGCGCGCGCGATAGTTGTCGTCGATCTGCTCGACTTCGGCGGTGTACTCGATCACCTCGCCGAACGGGCCGATGAAGTAGTTGAACGCGTTGTCGCCCGGCCCGTGGCGGCCCGGACCCCACTCGATCGCGTGGCCGGCGTCCTTCATGCGGCCGCCGCCGCGCATCACCGATTCGAGATCGGGCATCAGGAAGGCGATGTGGTTCAGCGCGTCGTTGTCGGTGTCGCCGAGCGCCAGGCTGTGGTGGTCGCGGTTGCAGTTCATGAAGGCCATGATCCGCGTGCGATCCGCCAACGTGAAACCCAGTGCGGTTTCGAGAAAACGCTGCGACGCCGCGACGTCGTGGCTGTTGAGCACCGTGTGCGCCAGGCGCAGCGGCCGATCCTTCGCGCTGGTGGCGTCGGCACGCAACACGTCGCCATGCACGATCTCGAACAAGCGACCGTCGGGGTCGCGCACGGTGAGGCCGAGGCCGCCGGCTGGATCGTCAAGCGGCGCGAGCGGCGCGACCACACGGCCACCGGCGCGCACCGTGGCTGCCGCCACCTCGTGCAGCGCCGCCTCGCTGCGCGCACGCAACGTCACCGCTCGGATCTGCGCTTGAGCCGGTCCGAAGTGCAATGCGAGCAGGTAGGCGTCGCTGCCGGTGCCGCGCAGATACAGCGTGCCATCGCGGCGCGCGGCCACGTCGAGATGCCAGGTGCGCGTGTAGAAGGCCTCGGCCACAGCGAGATCCGGCACGTTGAGTGCCACGCTGCGCAGCGCCGCGATCCAGGGGGAAGCCATGCCGCCAGTTTATATACAAAACTGGCAATTCAAAGCGTAAAGGCACAAAATGCAGCGACCATGGCCCGCACCGCTGCTCTGCCCACCGCTGCCAACGGCACCTCGTCGACACTCGCCACCACGCTGTACGACCAGCTGCGCAGCGACCTGCTGGCCGGCCTGCATGAGCCCGGCAGCCGGCTGGCGATCGAGGCGCTGTGCGAGCGCCATGCCACCAGCCAGACGCCGCTGCGCGAGGCGCTGAACCGGCTGGTCGCCGACGGCCTGGTGCAGCGCCGCGAGCAGCGCGGCTTCGCGGTCGCCCAAGTGAGCGCGGCCGACCTGATCGAGATCACGCGCACGCGCTGCTGGCTCGAAGAGATCGCGCTGCGCGAGTCAATCGCCGCGCACAGTGCCGAGTGGGAAGAGGCGCTCGTGCTGGCGCACCACCGCCTGGCACGCACTCCGCGTTCGCTGCGCGACGACCGCTTCGAAGACAACCCGCAGTGGGAGCCATTGCACCGCGCCTTCCACCGTGCGTTGATCAGTGGCTGCGGCTCGCGCTGGCTGCTGTCGTTCTGCGACCAGCTCGCCGACCAGCACCACCGCTACCGGCGGCTGTCGGCGCCGCAGGCGTTCGCGCGCAAGCGCGGCGTGAAGGGCGAGCACCAGGCCTTGTTCGACGCCGCGGTGGCCGGCAACGCCGACCAGGCGGTGGCGCTGCTGCACGCGCACTTCGAGCGCACGGCGCGCGTGATCCTCGGCGATGCCGCGCAGCTCGAAGTCACGCCGCCAACGGGTCGCGCTCGGCAGGTGCCGACGAACGGCCCTCGGCCGCACGCTGCCGGTAGACGCTCGGCGCCAGCCCGCAGCGGCGCGCGAAGAAGCGGCTGAAGTACGGCACCTCCGCATAGCCGACCGCACGCGCGACGTCGGCCACCGGCATCTCGGTGAAGGCGAGCAGGCGGCGCGCCTCCTGCACCACGCGCTCGTGCAAGTGATCGAGTGCCGACAGCCCGGTGGCCGCGCGGCAGGCGCGGCTCAGGTGGTCGGGCGTGACCTTCAGCGCTTTCGCGTAGTAGCCCACCGGCCGGTGCTCGCGCCAACGCGCCTGCGCCAGCGTGCGAAAGCGCTGCACCAGCGCGTCGCGCACGCCCGTGCGCAACGACGGCTCAGCCAGCGCCGGGTGGCGCACGAACCACAACGCGATCAGCAGCGCCATCGAACGCAGCGCCTCGACTCGCCCGGGCGCGTCGCGCTCGAATTCGCGGCTGAGCTGCATGAACAGCTGGTCGAGCTCGGCGGCGTCGGCCGCATCGAGCCCGGTGATCACCGCCGATGCGGCCAGCCGTTCGGCCAGCATCGGCGTGTCGGCCAACGCCTGCACGATGCCCTTGGTCGGCACGCTGACCTGCACGCCCTGAGACTGCGGCGCATACACGAAGCCATGCACGCACTCCGGCGCGACCATCAACGCGGCCGGCCCTTCGATGACTGCGCTACGGCCGTCGAGCTCGAGTTCGGCGCGGCCCTTCTTGAGCCACTGGAACTGGTGCAGCCCGTCGTGCCGATGCGCCGGAATCGTCCAAGCGTGGATGCGGCCGCGCACCGCGATCGGCTCCACGTGCAGGCAGTCTTCGGGCTGGAAATGGCGCACTTCGCGGAAGGCGATGGCGATTGGTGCGGTGCTCAAGCATGCGCTCCCAACGGATGCCGGAATGTAGGCAGCCAGGCCGGATTTGTCCATGTGTTGGCCCCCGCCCTGCTCCTACAGTCGCAACCGCCAGAGCGCCTTCACGCGCCGCCAGGAGACTCCCGATGTTCGATCGCAGACAGTTCATCGCCGCTGCCGCATCCGCCGCGGCACTCGGCCCACGCATCGCGCACGCGCAAGCAGCGGGCAATGCGTTCGTCGTCTCGGGCTTTCCGCCGGGCGGCATGGGCGACATGGTGGCGCGGCCGCTGACCGAGAAGCTGCGCGGAAAGTACGCCGAGTCGTTGGTGCTCGACAGCCGGCCCGGCGCCGGCGGCCGCATCGCGGTGGAATACGTCAAGCGCGCGGCGCCCGACGGCAAGACGATCCTGCAGATCCCAGGCTCGATCATGTCGCTGTACCCGTACATCTACAGCAAGCTGCCGTACGACCCGGTGGCCGACTTCCAGCCGGTGAGCACGCTGTGCGGCTACGTCTACTCGTTCACCGCGGGCCCCGGCCTGCCCGCCGAGATCAAGACGGTGGCCGACTACATCGCGTGGGCGCGCGCCAATCCGAAGCTTGCGCTCTATGGCATCCCCGCTGCCGGCTCGGCGCTGCACTTCGCGGGCATGATGCTGCAGCGATCGGCGAAGTTCGAGTTCAACAGCGTGCCGTATCGCGGCGGCGCGCCACTGCTGCAGGATCTGCTTGGCGGCCAGGTGCCTGTGAGCTTCAACGTGCTCGGCGAAGTGCTGCCGTCGATCAAGACCGGCAAGCTGCGCTCGCTGGCGCTCACCAGCCCCAAGCGCTCGCCGTTCATCCCGGAGGTGCCGACGCTCGCCGAACAGGGCTACCCCGACATCGCGCTGCAAGAGTGGCTCGGCTGGTTCGTGCCGGCCAAGACGCCGATGGAGGTGGTCAGGCGTCTGAACGAACAGGTGCGCGAAGGCCTGCAGTCGCCCGAACTGCAGGAGGCACTGGCGAAGAATGCGCTGGCGGCGCAATACCAGTCGCCCGAGGAGTTCGCAGCGATCTTGAAAGCCGACATGGCGCACTGGGCGCCAATCGTCAAGGCCACCGGCTTCAAGGCCGAGGAGTGACGCACGGGGGAAAAGCATGCGGCTGACCGGCGCACAGGCGCTGCTGAGGGGCCTGCGCGCCGAGCAGGTGGGCCATGCGTTCGGCATCGCCAGCGGCAAGCTGACGCCGCTGATGCATGCGCTGTCGCAGACTCCAGATGTGCGCTTCACGGGCCTGCGCCACGAAGCCTCGGGCGCGATGATGGCGGCTGCCATGTTTGCGAGCACCGGCCGGGTCGCGGTCGCGCTCGGCGAGATGGCGCCCGGCGGCATCAACCTGGCGGCCGGCGCGGGCGTGGCATTCAACAATCACCTCGCCGCGCTGCTGATCACCACCAACCAGCACCGCGCCGCGGCCTACCCGCACCGCGGCATGTTCATGGACATGGACAGCCGCGCCGTATTCGCCCCGCTCACCAAGTGGGGCGCGGTGGTGCATGACGCGCGGCGCATCCCCGAGCTCGTGCGCACGGCGTTTCGCCAGGCGCTCGGCGGCCGGCCGGGGCCGGTGCACCTGGACATCCCGCAAGATGTGCTGGCCGAGACCTGTGAGTTCGCCGACGACGAGTTCGATCTCGCACCCGCGCGCTACCGCAGCGTCGCCGGCCCGCGTCCGGCCACCGCCGCAGTGGGCGAGGCGGTGGCCCTGTTGCGCGGCGCGCTGCGGCCGCT
>JBIODO010000233.1:0-6771 GCA_044445225.1 Burkholderiales bacterium | reverse complement strand
CCGCGTCGTGCTCATTAGCGAGGAGAGCTACACCACCTTCAATCCGATGCTGGCCGAAGTGGTCGGGGCATCGGTGTTTCCCGAACACGTCGTGGCCCCGATTCGCCAGATGCTCGACGCGTCCCGCGGCAGCCAGTTCATCATGGGCCGCGCAACCGCGGTCGATCGCGAGCGGCACATCGTGACCGTCACCACGCTGGCGGGGCCGCGCGAGATTCAGTATGAGCACCTGGTGCTCGCGTTCGGCACCCGTGCCAACCTCGAGCTGGTTCCTGGCCTGGCCGAACATGCGCTGCCGCTCAAGCTGGTGGGCGACGCGATGTTCATCCGCAACCGCGTGCTGCAGCGCGTGGCCTGCATCGAGCTGGAGCGCGACCCTCAGGAGCGTGCGCGGCTGGGCCACTTCGTCGTGATCGGCGGGGGCTTCTCCGGCGTCGAAGTGGCCGGCGAGCTGGAAGACTTCTTGAGTGGCGCGCTGCGGTTCTATCCGCGCGTCCAGCGCAGCGAGCTGCGTGTGACGCTGCTGCAAGACACCGATCGGCTGCTGCCCGAGTTGCCCGAATCGCTCGGCCGCACCGCCGCGCGCTCGCTGATGAGCCGTGGCATCGACGTGCGTCTGATGACGCGCGCCAGCGAGGTGACGGCGCGCGGTGTGTCGTTGTCGGGCGGCGGGCAGCTGGTCGCCGGCACCGTGATCTGCACTATCGGCACACGGCCGAACCCGCTGGTCGAACGCCTGGGGCTTGCGCTGCAACGCGGCCGCATCGAGACCGAGCCCGACCTGCGCGTGCGCGCAGCGGCCGACGTGTGGGCGATCGGCGACTGCGCGTTGATTCGCAACCAGCTGACCGGCGGCGCGGTCGCACCACCGACCGCACAGTTCGCGATTGCCGAGGCGCGATTGCTGGCGCGCAACCTCGTCGACACCCTGGCTGGCCGATCGACGCAGGCGTTCGGCCATGTCTCCAAAGGAATGATGGCCACCACCGGTCATTTGAAGGGCGTGGCCCAAGCGGGTGGCTTCAGCCTGAGCGGTCTGCCCGCGTGGCTGCTGTGGCGCGCCTACTACCTCTCGCGCATGCCGACGCTCGGTCGCAAGTTGCGCATCTGGGTCGAGTGGACCTGGGGCATGTTCTTCGCCGCCGACATCACGCACCTGCGTTTCACCCGAACCCACGAGGCCGATCGCGAAGCGCTCGTGCCTTGATTTTCATCCTCAACCTCAGGAGTACGCATCATGCTCAAACAGAAATCAGCCATCGTCACCGGATCGACAAGCGGCATCGGACTCGGCATCGCCCGCGGCCTGGCCGAGCAGGGCGCCGACATTCTGCTCAACGGTTTCGGCAACGCCGACGAGATCGAATTCACCCGCTCCGAATTGCAGCGCCAATACGGCGTCAAGGTGCGCTACTCGAACGCCGACATGAGCAAGCCCGAACAGATCCGCGCGATGGCCGACCTGGCGCGCGCCGAGTTCGGCAAGGTGGACATCATCGTCAACAACGCCGGCATCCAGCACGTGGCGCCGATCGAGGAGTTCCCGGAGGAAAAGTGGAATGCCATCTTCGCGATCAACCTGTTCGCAGCCTTCCACCTCATCAAGGCGGTGGTGCCGGAGATGAAGACACGGCGCTTCGGCCGCATCATCAACATCGCGTCGGCGCATGGCTTGACCGCTTCGCCCTTCAAGGCGGCCTACGTCTCCGCCAAGCATGGCCTGGTGGGCCTGTCGAAGACGGTCGCCGTCGAAGTGGCCGAGTTCGGCATCACCTGCAACACCATCTGCCCGGGCTATGTGAAGACGCCGCTGGTGGACAAGCAGATCGCCGACCAGGCCAAGGCCCACAACATCTCGCCGGCCGACGTGGTGCGCGACGTGATGCTGGTGCACCAGGCGCGCAAGGAGTTCGTCAAGGTGGAAGAGCTGGCCGCGCTGGCCGCGTTCCTGGCCTCCGATGCGGCCGCCTCGATGACCGCGAACGCGATCCCGATGGACGGCGGCTGGACGCAGCATTGAAACCCAAGGAACTCAAGTGACAACTACAAGCAAAGCTGTGCGTCGTGCGAGCCGCCAGCGCGTACGGATGACGACGGCGCCTGCGCCCGATCTGGTGATCGGCAAGCCAGGCTTGCCGGGCCAGATCGTGCTGGTTCTGCAAGGGGGCGGCGCACTCGGCGCGTACCAGGTCGGCGTGTACGAGGCGCTGCACGAGGTCGGCATCGAGCCCGATTGGGTGATCGGCACGTCGATCGGCGCCATCAACGCGGCGCTGATCAGCGGCAACCGACCCGAGGATCGGATGGACAGGCTCGAAGAGTTCTGGCACCGGATCGAACAGCGGTGGCCGATCACGGGCCTGTTCGACTGGATGGGGTTGGGCAACCTGCTGCCCAACTTCAACACCGTGGCGCGCGGCATCCCGGCGTTCTTTACGCCGAACCACCTTGCCATCGGTGGCACCAAGGCCGAAGTCGGCGTCGAGCAGGCGGCGTACTACAGCACCGCACCGTTGCGCGACACGCTGAACGATCTCGTCGATTTCGAGTATCTGTGCGAGTGCACGACACGGCTCACCGTGGGCGCGGTCAACGCTTGCAGTGGCCACATGCGCTACTTCGACAATCGCAAAGAGCGGCTCAGCGCGGAGCATGTGATGGCCTCGGGTGCGCTGCCGCCGGCGTTTGGCGCCATTCGCATCGATGGTGAGCCGTACTGGGACGGTGGCATCTACTCCAACACGCCGATCGAAGCCGTGCTCGACGACAAGCCGCGGCGCGACTCGCTGATCTTCGCCGTCAACGTCTGGCATCAGACCGGGCCCGAGCCGACGTCGATCTGGCAGGTGATGAGCCGGCAGAAGGACATCCAGTACGCCAGCCGTGCCGACAGCCACATCGTGCGCCAGAAGCAGATCCACCGGCTGCGCCACGTGATCCGCGAGCTGCACAAGCAGATCCCGCAGAGCCGCCACAGCGACCCCAAGGTCAAGGAGCTCGCCTCTTGGGGCTGCGGCACGACCATGCACGTGGCGCACCTGCTGGCGCCGCGCGTCGATGGCGAAGATCACACGAAGGACATCGACTTCACGAGCGCCGGCATCCAGGCGCGGCGCCGCGCCGGCTATGCCGACACGATGCGCATGGTCGAACGCTCGCCCTGGAAGACGGTGAACGCCAGCCCGATCGAAGGCGTGATCGAACACGTGTGAAGCAAGCGGACATCGGGAGCCCGTGATGATCTCGCGTATCGAGGAACTCTTGCGCAACAACCGCGCGTTCGTCGAGCAGCAGCTGCAGCTCGACGCGGGCTACTTCGACAAGCTCGCCGAAGGGCAGCACCCGGAGTTCTTGTGGGTCGGCTGCTCCGATAGCCGGGTGCCGCCCGATCGCATCACCGGCACCAGTCCCGGAGACATGTTCGTCCATCGCAACATTGCCAACCTGGTGGTGCAGACCGACATGAACTTCCTGTCGGTGCTGCAGTACGCGGTCGAGGTGCTGCAGGTGCAGCACGTGATCGTCTGCGGCCACTACGGCTGCGGCGGCGTCAAGGCGGCGATGGGCCATGAGCACCACGGCCTGATCGACAACTGGCTGCGCACCGTGAAGGACACGCAGCAGTACTTCTGGCATGAGCTCAGCACGCTGGACGAGACGGCGCGCTTCGATCGGCTGGTGGAGCTCAACGTGATCGAGCAGGTCTACAACCTGGGCAAGACGCACACCGTGCAGGCGGCCTGGGCGCGCCGCCAGCGGCCGTACATTCACGGCTGGGTGTTCGATCTGCGCTCGGGCTTCATCCGGCCGCAGACGTCGATGATCAACGACAACGACAAGATCAACGAAGTCTGCAAGTTCACCAATGGCATCGTCGGCGGCCCGCTGCTGCGCGCCGCGGCCTGAAGGGGAATCGGCATGCAACCGATGCTGCTCAGCGTGGCCGTGGTCGTCGCCGTGCTGTGCGCCGGCGTGATGGGCTACGCCATCCAGCGTGGTGCCACCTGCACCGTCGCTGCGGTCGACGAGCTGCTCAGCAATCGCAAGGCGAACCGCCTGATCGCGATGGGCGAGGCGTCGCTGTGGGTGGCTGGTGGCTTGGCGCTGGCCAACCTGTTCGGCATGTTGCCGACCATGCCGGCGGCGTACCCGGTGGGCGCGTGGGTGTTCGTCGGGGCAGTGCTGCTGGGGTTTGGCGCGTGGCTGAACGGCGCGTGCGTGTTCGGCGCAATCGCGCGCTTCGGCTCGGGGGACCCCAACTACGTGGCCACGCCGATCGGCTTTTACCTGGGTTGCCTCACGGTCGGTCCGCTGTTCAGCGCGCCGAGCTCCAGCAAGCTCGCGGCGGAGTCCCCGGTGCTGCAGGCGAGCGGCGTGATGGCGCTGTTGTTCGTCGCGTTTGCCGCCTGGCGGGTCGTACCGCCGCTGGTGAAGCAGGCGAGGGCGCCACGGGCCGGCGCCGCGCGCGCGGTGGCACAGCGTGTCTGGTCGCCGCATGCGGCCACCGGCGTGATCGGCGTGACTTTCGTGATCATTCTGCTGCTGGTGGGCGTGTGGGCCTACACCGACGTGCTGGCTCAACTGGCGCGCGGCAGTTCGATGCGCCTGGTGCTCGGTGTGCTGTGCCTGCTGGCGTTGTATGCCGGCGCGTTGATCGGCGGCTGGACGGCTGGCCGCCTGCGCGCGGTGCGGCCCACCGCGGCCGGCGCCGCCAAATGCCTGGCCGGCGGCGCACTGATGGCGTGGGGCACCCTGCTGATCCCGGGCAGCAACGATGGACTGATCCTGATCGGCATGCCGCTGCTGCGCCCGTATGCCTGGCTGGCGTTCGCGACCATGTGCGTCACCATCGCAGCGGCGTTGCTGGCGCGCCGCAAGCTGATGCAGATGCATCGTGCCCGCGGCGCCGATTCTTCACATTTTGATCACGAGGCCGAACACCCGTCGCACGCTTCCTAGAATGGCTCGGCCGGCCCACGCTGTGCGGTGCGGTCCACCGACCTCGCCAACATGTTGCACCACCCCGCCCCACCCCCGTCAGCGCAACGCGCGGGGGCTCGCCTGCCTGGCACACATGCTGAGGAGGCCCCGTGAGCCGGCGCGTGCTGGTCGTCGAGGACGATCCCGACATCGGCCGCCTGGTGACGTTGCAGCTGGCTGAGCTCGACTGTGAGAGCCGGCTGATCACCGATGGCGTCAGCGCATTGGCAGAAGCACAGGCCGGGCGCTACGACCTGATGATCCTCGACATCATGCTGCCGCGCATGGACGGGCTGGAGATCTGCCGCCGCCTGCGCGCGGGCGAGCGCTACACGCCGATCCTGATGCTGACGGCCAAGTCGTCGGAGATCGATCGCGTGCTGGGCCTGGAACTTGGCGCCGACGACTACCTGACCAAGCCCTTCAGCATGCTGGAGCTGGCGGCGCGCGTGAAGGGCGTGTTCCGCCGCGCCGACCAGATGCGCGCAGCGGCCGACGCCGCCGCTGCTCCGGCGCAGCAGGTGATCGAATCGGATGGCTTGCGCATCGACCTCGAGCGCCGCGAAGTCTTGCTGGCCGGTCAGCCGATCGAGTTGACCGCCAAGGAGTTCGATCTGCTGACGTGCTTTGCACGCAGCCCGGGTCGCGTGTTCACGCGCGCCCAGTTGCTCGACCAGGTGTGGGGCTACACCCACAGCGGCTACGAGCACACCGTGAACTCGCACATCAACCGCCTGCGCAACAAGATCGAGCGGGATCCGGCGAATCCCGACTATGTGCAGACGGTCTGGGGGGTTGGCTACAAGTTCGCGGAACGGCGGCCATGAGAGTGCACGCATGAGCGCACCGCTCACGTCCGCGCCGACGGCGACACCAGCCGCCTCGTCGGCGTTGCGTCGCCTCGTCGATGCCATCGATGCGTTCGAGCGCACCGGCGCGAGCGTACCGATGCACCTGGACGGCCAGCCGCAAGACGGTGAGTGGGCTGCTCTTGCGCAAGGGGTACAACGCCTGGCGCACCGCGTTTCCGAGCAGGTGGAGGCGCTCGATCACGCGACGCGGCAGCGGCGCGACTTGCTGGCCAACGTCTCGCACGACCTGCGCACTCCATTGGCCGCGATGCAAGGATATCTGGAGCTGCTGCTGCTGCGGCACGCCAACCTGGAGCCCAAGGAGCGACACAACTACCTGGAGATCGCAGCGCGCCAGAGCGAGCGTCTGGCCCGCCTGGTGAGCGATCTCTTCCAACTGGCCGAGCTCGATGGCGACGACGCCAGACCTGCGCGGGAAGAATTTGCGCTGGGTGAGCTGATCCAGGACGTGATCCAGAAGCACGCGAGCGACGCGGCGCGACGCAAGATCGACACACGCCTTGTCGCCAACGGAACCGCCGCGCTCGTCCATGCCGACATCGCGCTCATCGAGCGGCTGTTGACAGGATTGATGGAGAACGCATTGCGTCACACACCCGCGGGCGGATCGGTGACGTTGCAGGCTGCCTATCAAACCGCCCACGCGCCGGGTCGGGTGGTCGTGACCGTGCGCGACACCGGAGAGGGCATTGCCAGTGCCGATCTGGCCGGTCTCTTCGAGCGCTATCAAAGCACCGAGCGCATCGCGGGCTCGAGCATCACGCCGCACGGCGGCCTGGGGCTGGCGATTGCGCGACGCATCGTGCAGTTGCACGGCGGCGAGCTGCGCGTCAGCAGCAGCCCGGGTGTGGGCACCGAGGTGAAGTTCGACCTCCCATTGGTCGCGCGGCCGAACGGGCGGCCCGGCGCCGTGTTGGGG
>JBIODO010000232.1:0-6850 GCA_044445225.1 Burkholderiales bacterium | reverse complement strand
GCACTACTGAGCCGCCACAGCATGCCGCCCAACATGCAGGTCTTCCGCGGTTTTCGTCACCCCGGTCTGGCGCCGTCGTGCGCGCTGACGATCGGCAACTTCGATGGCGTGCACCGCGGCCATCAGGCGATGCTGGCCCTGCTCACGAACGAGGCGCGGCATCGCGGCGTCGCCAGTTGCGTGATGACCTTCGAGCCGCATCCGCGCGACTACTTCGCTGCATTGGCAGGCAAGCCAGCCGGCGCGCCGCGACGCATCGCGACGCTGCGCGACAAGCTGTTCGAGCTCGAGCGCTGCGGCGTCGAGCAGGCCGTGGTGTTGCGCTTCGGGGCACAACTGTCGAGCCTGTCGCCGCAAGCCTTCATCGACGACGTGCTGGTGGCCGGCCTGCATGCGCGCTACGTGCTGGTGGGCGACGACTTTCGCTTCGGCGCCAAACGCGCGGGCGACTACGCGATGCTCGATGCCGCCGGCGATGCACGCGGCTTCGACGTGGCGCGCATGATGAGCTACGAGGTGCACGGGGCACGCGTGTCGAGCTCCGCGGTGCGCGCGGCGCTGGCGTCGGGCAACATGGAGCTGGCCGCCGCGCTGCTCGGCCGGCCCTACAGCATCAGCGGCCATGTTCAGCACGGCAAAAAGCTCGGCCGCGAGCTCGGCTTTCCGACCATGAACCTGCGCTTTGCGCACCCGAGGCCGGCGGCGATGGGCATCTTCGTCGTGCGGGTGCACGGCCTGACCCTGCAGCCGCTGGCCGGCGTGGCCAATCTCGGCGTGCGGCCCACCGTCGACGACGCCGGCCGCGTGCTGCTCGAGGTGTATTGCCTCGACTGGCCCCAGCAGCTCGGCAACGAACAGGCCTATGGGCGCCTGGTGCGCGTGGAGCTGCTGGCCAAGCTGCACGATGAATTGCGCTATGCGTCGATGCCCGCGCTGCGCGACGGCATCGCGGCCGACGTGGTGCAGGCGCGGCAATGGTTTGCGGCCCACCCCGCATAGGCCACCGAAGCGCCTGCGCCGACCCCTTCAGTAGAATGCAGGCCATGCGTCCGTGCATGGCCCATCTCGATCCGTTGCGTGTGCACGCGGCCACGCGCCGGCAAACCACCCGCGACCGAATTCGCGCCGGTTCACGCTGAGAGCCGCCCGCCGAGCCGCGCGCCTCTGCGCGCGTCTCCAACAGCCGACAAGCCGCCGCGCTCCAATCGCGCCCGTTGCCATGACACAAGCACCGACCACCGACTACCGCAGCACGCTCAACCTGCCCGACACGCCGTTTCCGATGCGCGGCGACCTGCCCAAGCGTGAGCCGGGCTGGGTAAAGGCGTGGAACGAGCAGGGCCTGTACAAGACGCTGCGCCTGGCGCGCCACGGCGCGCCGCTGTTCGTGCTGCACGACGGGCCGCCGTACGCGAACGGCATCCTGCACATCGGCCACGCGCTGAACAACATCCTGAAAGACATGGTCGTCAAGAGCCGGCAGATCGTCGGCTACGACGCCCGCTTCATCCCCGGCTGGGATTGCCACGGCTTGCCGATCGAAAACGCGATCGAGAAGGCATTCGGCCGCAACCTCACGCGCGACGAGATGCAGGCCAAGAGCCGCGCCTACGCCAACGAGCAGATCGTGCAGCAGAAGGCCGACCGCCAGCGCCTGGGCGTGCTCGGCCTCTGGGAGCAGCCCTACCGCACGATGGATTCGGCCAACGAGGCCGGCGAGCTGCGTGCGTTGAAGCGCGTGATCGAGCGCGGCTTCGTCTACCGCGGGCTGAAGCCCGTGTACTGGTGCTTCGACTGCGGCTCGTCGCTGGCCGAGTTCGAGATCGAATACGCCGACAAGAAGAGCGACGCGGTCGACGTCGCCTTCCTGTGCGCCGAGCCCGACAAGCTCGCGGCCGCGTTCGGGTTGCCGGCGCTCGGCAAAGAAGCATTCGCGATGATCTGGACCACGACCGCGTGGACCATCCCCGCCAACCAGGCGCTCAACCTGAACCCGGCGCTCGACTATGCGCTGGTCGACACGCCGCGCGGGTTGCTGCTGCTCGCCGCGTCGCTGGTCGAGGCCTGCCTGCAGCGTTATCGCCTGCAGGGCACCGTGCTCGCGACCACGAAGGGCGAGAAGCTCGGCGGCATTCGATTCCACCATCCGCTGGCGCAGGTCGACAAAGGCTACGACCGGCTGTCGCCGGTGTACCTGGCCGATTACGCGACCGCGGAAGACGGCACCGGCATCGTCCACTCGTCACCCGCGTATGGCCTCGACGACTTCAACTCGTGCATCGCGCACGGCATGGCGGTCGACGAGATCCTGAACCCGGTGCAGGGCAACGGCTCGTACGCGGCCGACTTTGCGCTGTTCGGCGGCCTGCACATCTGGAAGGCGGTGCCCAAGATCATCGAGGCGCTCGACGGCGCCGGCCGGCTGTTCGCACACGCGACCATCACGCACAGCTACCCACACTGCTGGCGCCACAAGACGCCGGTGATCTACCGCGCCGCGGCGCAGTGGTTCATCCGCATGGACGAAGGCGACGGCGTGTTCACCAAGGACAAGGCGCCCAAGACCTTGCGCCAGATGGCGCTGGAGGCGATCGACGCCACCGCGTTCTACCCCGAGAGCGGCCGCGCGCGTCTGCGCGACATGATCGCCAACCGTCCCGACTGGTGCATCAGCCGGCAACGCAGCTGGGGCGTGCCGCTGCCGTTCTTCCTGCACGTCGACTCCGGCGAGCCGCACCCTGACACGATGGCGATCATCGACCGCGCCGCCGAGATCGTGCAGCGCGGCGGCGTCGAGGCCTGGAGCCGCGTGACCGCCGAAGAGATCATCGGTGCGGAAGACGCCAAGGTCTATCGCAAGAGCACAGACATCCTCGAGGTCTGGTTCGACTCGGGCTCGACCTTCTTCCACGTGCTGCGCGGCTCGCACCGCGGGCCCGACGGTGACCCGGGCTTTCACACGACTGGTCCCGAAGCCGACCTGTACCTCGAAGGGCACGACCAGCACCGCGGTTGGTTCCACAGCTCGCTGTTGCTTGGCTGCGCGATCGAAGGCCGCGCGCCGTACCGCGCCTTGCTGACGCACGGCTTCACGGTCGACGGCCAGGGTCGCAAGATGAGCAAGTCGCTTGGCAACATCATCGAGATTGGCCAGGCCGCGAAAGACCCGGGCTCGGAGGTGACGCGACTGTGGGTGGCGCTCACCGACTATTCCAGCGACCCGCCGATCGACAAGCAGGTGCTCGCACGCGTAGTCGACGCTTACCGGCGCATCCGCAACACGCTGCGCTTCTTGCTTGCCAACGTCGCCGACTTCGATGCCAGCTGCGACGCACTGCCGCACGCGCAGTTGCTCGAGGTCGACCGCTGGGCATTGGCGCGTGCGGCACGGTTGCAGGCCGAGATCACTGCGCACTACGAGATCTACGAGTTCCAGCCGGTGGCGACCAAGCTGCAGCTGTTCTGCTCCGAGGATCTCGGCGCGTTCTGGCTCGACGTGCTGAAGGACCGCCTCTACACCACGGCGCCGAAGTCGCTCGCGCGCCGCTCGGCGCAGACCGCGCTCTCGCAGATCACGCACGCGATGCTGCGCTGGATGGCGCCGTTCCTGAGCTTCACCGCCGAGGAGGCTTGGGCCGTGCTGGCACCGGGGAAGTCGGTGTCGATCTTCTGCGAGACCTTCGTTGACGCCAAGCCGTGGCTCGACGACGCGCTGCTCGCCAAGTGGCAGCGCATCCGCGAGATCCGCGACAGCGTCAATGTTGCTCTCGAGGACGTGCGAAGCCGCGGCGGGATCGGTTCATCGCTGCAGGCCAAAGTGGAGATTGGCGCGCACGGCACCGACCTTGAGGTACTGCGCTCACTTGGCGACGATTTGCGGTTCGTCCTCATCACGTCCGCGGCGAGCGTGTTGCTGCTAGAAGACCCTACGGCGACGCCACACGAACTCTCAGTGCGCGTCGAGCCAATCCAAGCGCCCAAGTGCGAACGCTGCTGGCACTACCGCGACGACATCGGAAGCGACGCCGCCCACCCGACGATCTGCGGCCGTTGCGCGAGCAACCTGTTCGGCGCCGGCGAAGTGCGGGGCATCGCATGAGCAGCGCGCGCACCAGCCTGTGGGTGTGGCTCGGCCTGGCGCTGATCGTCATCGTTGCCGATCAGCTGACCAAGACGCTGATCATCGGCCAGTTCGCGCTGCACGACACCTACGTCGTCGCGCCGTTCTTCAACATCGTGCGCGCGCACAACGCGGGCGCGGCATTTTCGTTCCTCGCCGGCGCGGCGGGTTGGCAACGCTGGTTCTTCGTGGTGCTGGGCATCGTGGCCTCGGTGTTCATCGTGTGGATGCTGCGCAAGCACCCCGATCAGAGACTGTTTTGCTTTGCGGTGAGCCTGATCCTCGGCGGCGCGCTCGGCAACGTGATCGACCGCCTGCTGCACGGTCATGTCGTTGATTTTATCGACTTCCATTTCCAATTCTTGCAGCCGCTGTTCCCGCAAGGCCACTTTCCGAGCTTCAACGTGGCCGACAGTGCGATCACGGTGGGCGCCGTGTGCCTGATCCTCGATGAGCTGCGCCGCGTGCGGCGCGCCTGAGCACGGCCGCGTTTCGGCTGCCTCCCGATGAACGCACCGTCGTCCACCCGACCGGGCGATCCCCAGGACCCCGCAGGATTTGCAGTGCGCCTGCAGACGCTGTCGTGGCGTGATCCGACACGCTGGCTGGTGCTGGGCTGGCGCGACTTCGTGCGCTGTCCAGCCATCGGCCTGTTCTACGGCGCCTGCTTCACGGGCATGGGCTGGGCGCTGATGAAGGTGTACGAGGCCGCGCCCGCCTACGTGCTGGCGCTGTCGGCGGGCTTTCTGCTGATGGGTCCGTTCTTGTGCCTGGGGCTGTACCAGGCCAGCCGACGGCTCGAGCAGGGTGAGCACCCGACGCTGATCGATTCGCTGACGGCGTGGCGCGAGCGCACCGGCACGCTGGCCATCTTCGGACTGGTGCTGCTGGTGCTCGAGATGCTGTGGGGCCGCGCCTCGCTGGTGGTGTTCGCGCTGAGCTTCGACGGCATGCCCGACTTCAAGGGTTCGCTGCTGGCGCTGCTGGACCCGGACAACCTGCAGTTCATCGTCGCCTACCTGTTCGTCGGCGGCTTGTTCGCCGGCTTGATCTTCGCCGTCAGCGTGGTCTCGATTCCGATGATCCTCGACCGGCCCGTCGACGCCATCACCGCCGGCATCGCCAGCATGCGGCTGGTGCTCACGCAGACCGGCATCGCGCTGTGGTGGGGTGCGCTGCTCACGGTGTGCGTGGTGCTGGCGATGCTGCCCTGGTTCGCGGGCTTGTTGATCGTGGGCCCGCTGCTCGGGCACGCGTCGTGGCACGCCTACCGCGCCGCGGTGGTGGTCGACCTCGCCGACCCGGCAACCGCCGCGTAGGCAGGCCGTTGCGCTTGCACACGGCAAGCGCACGCAGCGCGCGCGACAATGCTGCACAGCGCGACCCTGCATTCGAACGATGAACCTCTGGATCCGCCGCATCGCCATCGCGCTGGGCGCGTTGTTGCTGCTGCTCGTCGTGGCAGCCGCGGTGCTGGTGGCCACCTTCGACGCCAACCGCTACAAGGGCCTGGCGATCGATTGGATGAAGACCGAGCGCCAGCGCACGCTGGCAATCGACGGACCGATCGAGCTGTCGGTGTTTCCGCGGCTGGCGATCAAGGTGTCGAAAGTGCGGCTCTCTGAGCGCGGTCGCGCCGATGAGTTCCTGGCGATCGACGAAGCGGCGCTGGCCGTGCAGACGTTGCCGCTGCTGCGCAAGCAGGTGGTGGTCGATCGTGTCAGCGCACGCGGAGTGCGTGCGGTGTACCAGCGTGATGCCAAGGGCGCGCGCAACATCGACGATCTCATCGGCACCGGTACGGCCCCGCCAACGGCTCCCACCAGCCCGCCAGCGGGCGGTGGCACGGCGGTGCGCTTCGATGTCAGCGCGGTGAAGCTCGAAGACGTGCAGTTGCGGCTGCGCGATGCAATGGCCAAGCTCGACGGCCAGATCGCGCTGCAGTCGTTCAGCTCGGGCCGGCTGGCCAATCAGGCGCAGTCGCCGGTGTCGTTGCGCGCCAGCGTGCAGCTGACGCAACCGCAGCCGCTGAAACTCTCGATCGACGGCGACACGACGCTCGCGCTGGACCTCGACAAGAGCGCGGTCGCCTTGCGCGACATGAAGCTCAACGTGCTGCTCGACGGCGCCGGCGCCAAGGATCTGGCGCTCACCGCCACCGGCGCCGCGGCATGGGATGGCGCGGCCGTGCGCGCGGGGCCGTTGAAGCTGGCACTCAAGGAGGCGAGCTTCGGCGCCAACACGCTCGCGCCATCGTCGCTCGAGGTCAAACAGCTGCTGTTCAACGTCAGCGGTCAACGGCTCGAGCTCGATGCGTTGAAGATCGCGCTCGCGGGGCGCCATGGCGCCGACCAGCGTTTCGAGCTGGCGCTCGACTGGCCGCAACTGGCGGTCGATGCGCAGACCCTGAAGGGCAGCGCGCTGTCGGGGCAAATCAAAACCAGTGGACCGATCGCGCTGGCGGGCACTTTTCGTTCAGGGGCTCCGAGCGGCAAGTTCGACGCGCTGCGGCTTCCGGGCGTGACGCTGGCCGTGCAGGGCCAGATGCAGCAGCGCAAGGTCGACGCCACGGTGAAATCCGACATCGTGCTCAACGCCAGCCAAGGCGCCGCGGCGCTCGAGCAAATCGACCTCAAGGCCATGCTCGCCGATCCAGGCCTGCACCCGCTGCAGCTGACGGCTCGCGGCAAGGCCAACGCCGACGCCAAGGCAGCGTCGTGGGCCATCGAT
>JBIODO010000231.1:0-6860 GCA_044445225.1 Burkholderiales bacterium | reverse complement strand
TTGACCGCCGGCCGGGCCAGGCCGCCGGTGATCGCCTGAGACATCTTCTTGCGGTCGATCGCCATCACCAGGGCCTGGCGCACGCGCAGGTCGTCCAGCGGAGCGGCCTTCGTGTTCATCGCGTAGACCTGCGCGCCCGAGCCGACATGCGTGTGCACGGTGAGCCGCTTGTCGGCCTTGGCCTTGGTGATGCTCTCGTAGTCGAACTCGTCGTCCCAGATGATGTCGGCCTCGCCCGACTGCAGGCTCGCGAAGCGCGATTGGCCGTCGGGCAGCGGCTTGAACACGATGCGGTCCAGCCGCGGGTGGCCGGGGTTCCAGTAGTTCGGGTTGCGCTCGACGACGATGCGGTCGCCCGCGGTCCACGACTTCAGCATGAAGGGGCCGGTGCCCACCGGATTGCGGTTGTAGTCGTCGCCCTTGGCGGCCACCGCCGCCGGCGACTGCACCACGTTGTTCGAGGTCGGTGGCGCCATCAACTCGGGCAGCATCATCGACGGGTCTTTCAGGTAATAGACCGCGGTCAGCTCGTCGGGCGCCTCCACCCGGTTGATGAACGCGATGTAGAACGCGCAGCGGCACTTGTTGGCCGGGTCCTTCTGGCGGTCGAAGTTCCACTTCAGCGCCTGCGCGTTGAACGGCGTGCCGTCGTGAAACTTCACCCCCGGCCGCAGCTTGAAGGTCCAGGTCTTGAAGTCGTCGGAGTGCGTCCACGACAGCGCCAGCCGCGGCGTGGCCTTGCCATCGGCGTCGCGCGCCGTCAGGGTGTCGAACAGCGCCGCGGCGATCATGCTGCCGGAGGTGTCGTAGACCCCCACCTTCAGAGGATCGAACCCCGCCACGTCGAGCTCGAGCCCGACCGTGATGCTGCCGCCTTGCTTCTGCGCGAGCGCCGCAGTGCACAGGCAGATCGAAGCCAGCAGGGCGAAGACCCAGCGTTCAACACGCGGACGCTGCGATCGGCATGGCGACGACATGGTTCGACTCCCCTCGGTGCGCGAACCGGCTGGAACGCGTGGCCGGCTTATAGCGGTTTGGTGGTCGGCATGCGCATGGGATGAATCCCTACTGCCGTGGCCCGAATCGCTCAAGCCGCGGTCGAATCGATCAGCTGGCGGATCGCGTCGAACATCTTCGGGGCCGCAGGGTCCCAGCTGTGCCGCGGGCCGATCAGGATGCCGCCATCGACCAGGATGTGGGTTCCCGTGATGAACGCGGCGTCGTCGCTGGCCAGGAACGCCACCGTGCCGGCGATGTCTTCGGGCTTGCCGCCTCGCGCCACCGGTTGAGCCTGCTCCGCGTACCCGGCAATCATGCCGTTGACGCGATCCCTCAGTGCGGCGGGAACTTCCATCGACGTGGCGAAGATGTTCGTCTTGATGAATCCGGGACAAATGGCATTCACGCGGATGCGGTGTCTGGCCAGGTCGGCCGCTGCCAGTTTGGTCAAGTGCAGCACACCGGCTTTGGCCACCGAGTAGGCCGTCGGCCCCATGCCCGCCGACAGTGCCGCCACGCTGGCCGTGTTGACGATCGATCCGCCGCCGCGGGCAACCATGTGCGGCACGGCATGGCGGATCCCCATGGCCACCGAGCGCAGCAGCAGGTTCATGGTGCGGTCCCAGCCGTCGGCGTCGATCTCGTCGATCTTTTCCCGGGCGCCGGCGGCGCCCGCGTTGTTGAACAGGATGTCGATGCCTCCGCTGTGACGCGCCGCAAAGTCCATCAGCTCGCGTATCTCGCCGTCGGCGCACACGTCGGTTCGCTTGAAGACGATGCGGCCTTCCGACTGGCGCGACATGGCCTCGCTGCCCGCGGCGTCGATGTCTGCCGCGATCACTCGCGCGCCCTCGGCGGCCAGGCGCAGCGCAGTCGCCTTGCCGATGCCCGAGGCCGCGCCCGTGACGACAGCCGTTCTTCCGTTGAATCTCATCGGTGTGCTCCTTCGCGTTGTTGATGTGGTGGCCTTGGCCGATGCTACGCCGTCGGGTTTGCGTGGCGCCCAAGTCGGCGCAGCGAGGGGCCGCGCTATTCTTGGTGGTCTCGCAAAGGCTCGCCGATGTCGGCAGCCTGGTTCGAGTCCCAGGGGTGGCATCACGATGTCCGACAACGCAGGCACCACGCTCGGCGGCGCACCCGACAAGGCCGCGCTGCGCCGCAAGTACCTCCAAGAGCGCGCCAAGCGTTTGCGCGCCGACGGCAACGAGCAATACCTGCAACTCAAGGGCCGGCTGGCCCACTACCTCGAAGACCCGTACACGCCGCGTGCGGCGCGCGCGCCGCGCACCGATCACGTGACCTTCGCGTTCATCGGCGGCGGCGTCGCCGGGCTGGTGACCGCAGCGCGCCTGGTCGAAGCCGGCATCCGCGATGTGCGCATCGTCGAGAAGGGCGGCGATTTCGGCGGCACCTGGTACTGGAACCGCTACCCCGGCGCGCAGTGCGACACGGCGTCGATGGTCTACATGCCGCTGCTGGAGGAAACCGGGCACATGCCGTCGGAGAAATACGCGCGCGGGCCGGAGATCCTCGCGCACTGCCAGCGCATCGGGCGCCAGTACGGGCTGTACGACCACGCGCTGTTCCACACCGAAGTGCAAGACCTCGCATGGGATGCCGAGCGCGCGCTGTGGCTCGTTCGCACCGATCGCGGCGACGCGTTCTCCGCGCAGTTCATCGGGTTGGGCACCGGCCCGCTGCACGTGCCCAAGCTGCCGGGCATCGCCGGCATCGAGTCGTTCAAGGGCCATTCGTTCCACACCAGCCGCTGGGACTATGCCTACACGGGTGGCGATCGATTCGGCGCGCCGATGCGCAAGCTGGCCGACCGGCGCGTGGCGTTGATCGGCACCGGGGCCACTGCGGTGCAGTGCGTGCCGCACCTCGCCCGCGACTGTGGCGCGCTGTGGGTGTTCCAGCGCACGCCATCGTCGGTGGACGTGCGGGCCAACGCACCGATCGATCCCGCCTGGTTTGCGAGCATCGCGACCCAGGGGTGGCAGCAGCGCTGGCTCGAGAACTTCACCGCCAACCAAGCGGGCGGCACGGCAAAAGAGGATCTGGTGCAAGACGGCTGGACCGATCTGTCGCGCCGCATCCGCGCGCGAATCATGCAACTGCCGCGCGAGCAGATGACACCGCCGAACATGCTGGCCGCATTCGAAGACTCCGACAACGAAAAGATGGAAGAGATCCGGGCGCGCGTCGACGCCATCGTCAAAGACCGCGACACCGCGCAGAAACTCAAGGCCTGGTATCGCCAGCTGTGCAAGCGCCCGTGCTTCCACGACGAGTACCTGCAGGCCTTCAACTCGCCGAACGCGACGCTCGTCGACACCGATGGCAAGGGTGTCGAGCGCATCACCGAGCGCGCTGTGGTGGTGGCGGGCGTGGCGTACCCGGTCGACTGCATCATCTACGCCTCGGGGTTCGAGGTGGGCACGCAATACAAGCGCCGCGCCGGCTTCGACCTCACGGGCAGAGCCGGGCTCAAGCTGTCGGAGCACTGGGCGCAGGGCATGCGCACCAAGCACGGCGTCCACGTGCACGGCTTTCCGAACGCGTTCATCGTGCAACCCACGCAAGGCGCCAACCTCATCTCCAACGTGCCGCACAACCTCACCGAGGCCGGCAAGACGATCGCGGCGATCGTGCGCCACGCGCTCGACGTGCATGCGCGCGAGGTCGAAGTCACCCAAGAGGCGGAAGACGCGTGGCTCGCGCTGCTGCTCAGCGGCCCGGGCATGCTGATCGGTTCGCAGGACTGCACCCCGGGCTACTACAACAACGAGGGGCAAGACGCCGGACTCGCCGCAAAGCTGAATGTCGGATACCCGGCGGGCCCCAACGCGTACTTTCGCTACCTCGACGCATGGCGCGGGTCGGGCCGCTTCGAGGGCCTGGAGTTCAGAACCGCGTGAGTGGGCCGACGTGGCGGCGCGGGATTGCGCAAGAAAAAGCTGTCGTGCGGGTTGAGAGGCGGGTTGCTGGGGTTCGTGGCAGGCTTTGACGCCACCGCCGCTCAAGCTCAAGGATATCGGGGCACTCCGAGTCCGTCTTCAGGTGGAGAACAGAGCGCGCGAGCTCGCACTCTTCCATTTGGGAATCGACAGCAAGCTTCGCTGCTGTGACGTCCTCTCGGGCGGTCGTGATGCAGCACAAGAGGCAGCGTCCGTGCAGTTCGATATCACGCCGGCGGCCTGCTGGCACGGTCGTACCGCGCAAATCCCTTCTACGCCAAGGGGCCGTTGACAGGGAACGGGATCGTCCATTAGCGTTATTCGCAACGTTGTTTTAAATACTGCAACATGCCAATCGCTCGAGCCATCGCCCGCGGTCCGCACGCTCGGCGGGCACGGCCTTCTGCTGCGGATGACGCCGCTCGGCCGAGCGCCACTGCGACGACGGACTTGTCGCTGCGTCTGTTGGAGCGACTCGCCGTCTCTCGAGAGCCGATCGGTATTTCCGATCTCGCGCGCGAGTTCGAGACCTCGAAGACGAAGGTGTATCGGCATCTGCAGACACTCGCTCGCCACGCTTTCGTGCGGCAGGACGGCGTGACGCGACGCTACGAGGCGGGGATCAAGCTGTTCATGCTCGGGGAGCATTTGCGGGAGCGATTCGACATCGTGACTGCGGCGCGAAGTGACATGGCACAGCTGCGCGACGCGACGGGGCACGCAGTCACGCTGTCCACACTCGTCGAAGACCAAGTGGTCGTGCTGGAACTCTTCCATGGCCACACGATCGTCGAGTTCGGCACGCGGCCCGGGACCGTGCTCGACCTGCACGCGAGCGCGCACGGCAAGGTGGCACTGGCGTTTGGTGCTCCGGGGCTCTTTGAACGCTGCGTGGCGAAACCGCTGAAAGCGTGGACGCCGCAAACGATCTGTTCGCGGGCGGCGCTCGAGCGCGCTGTGGCCGAGGTGCGCAAGCGCGGTTGGGCCGTCGCTGCGAATCAGGTGTTGACCGGGGTCAACGGCCTCGCCGCGCCCATCTTCAATCACCACGGCCACTACGCTGGTGCCATCGCAATCGCCGGTTCAGTCCAGTACATCACCGCAACGCCGTCGCCGGAGCAAACCCGCGCCGTCACGGCGGCAGCGCACAGCATCTCGAAGAAGATGGGTTGGGCTGGGCGATGAACCAAGCTCATTCATGGCAACTCGACGGCAACGCCGCCGAGCTCTACGAACGCTATGTCCATCGCTACATCCTGGGACCGTGGGTTCCCCAGTTGCTCGATGTCGTGGGTCTGCGAGCAGGCGAGAACGTTCTCGACGTCGCTTGCGGTACGGGCGCAGTTGCCAGAATCGCTGCGCAACGGGTCGGCGCATCGGGCCGTGTCACCGGTCTCGATCTGAACGCCGGCATGCTTGCCGTGGCACGATCCCAGCCAGCGCCGTTGGGAGCGGCCATCACGTGGGTCGAACGCAACGCGCTCGACACCGGCCTGCCCGATCGCAGCTTCGACGTGGTTCTTTGTCAGCAGGGGTTGCAGTTCTTCCCGGACAAGATAGGTGCCCTGCGCGAATCGCGTCGCGTCCTCGTGCCACGCGGAAGGCTTGCGATCAGCGTGTGGCGATCGACGGGGGCCTACAACTGCGCGGTAGGCAGGGCGCTCGGCCAGCACGTCGGCGTTGACGTGGGCTCGCGCTTCTGCGCATCGCGCGATGTGCCCGGTGACGAGGAACTTCGCCACTTCGCTGTCGCCGCCGGATTCCGAGACGTCACGCTTCACGTGCAAAGGATGATGGTGCGTTTGCCGTCGCTGCGAGACTTTGTGCTCTGCCACCTCGCTGCGACACCCGTCGCGTCCGACGTCAAGGCCATGAGTGATGCCGCTCGCGCAGCGCTGGGCTGCGACGTGGCGCGGCAGCTTGCTGCATACAACGAGGGCGATGGTGTCGCGTTTCCCGAGGAGGTCAATGTCGTCACCGCCATGGCCTAACAGCGAACGAGCCGTCGCGCCCGACGGATCCATCGGCTCATCACACAGGAGGCATCCATGTGCTCGCCAAGTCGCATCGGAACGCTCACCGACAAATTCGTCTTTCATCAAAGCGGCCGCGCGCTGCTGCTTGCGTGCAGCCTGCTTGGGTGCTTGACTTCGTTTCAGGCGCCAGCGCAAATGCCATCGCCGACACCCGCGAACGCCTACCCGACCAGACCCGTTCGCATCGTCATTCCGCTGGGCCCCGGCAACTCCGCCGAGGTCGTCATGCGCCTCGTGGCGCAGAAGCTGTCGATCGCATTGGGGCAGTCGTTCGTCATCGAACCCCAGCCCGGGGCAGCCGGAGCGATCGGCACAGGGCACGTCGCCCGGTCTCCAGCGGACGGCTACACGCTCCTCGCCGCAACCGATGGCGTGATGGCGGCTCTGCCGGGCTTTCGCGCCGATCTGCCATTCAACCCCATCCGCGATTTCGTGCCGATCGCGCAGATGGCTGGAATCCCGTTCGCGTTGATCGCGCACCCGTCGGTTCGGGCCGAGTCGGTTCATCAGTTGATCGACATGGCGAAGGCCGAACCCGGCAAGATCGACTTCTCCACCGGCGGAAACGGCAGCGCTCAGCAGCTGGTGATGTCGATGTTCATGACGGCCACCGGGACGCAATTCACCCATGTCCCATACAAGGGCGCGCCGCAGGCGGCGATGGACGTGGTGTCAGGACAGATTCCGATCGCATTCGCCGGCGTGCCGATCGTCGCGGAATTCATCAAGGACGGTCGGCTGCGGGGGCTGGCTGTCGCGAGTGATCAGCGCTTGGCTTCGCTGCCGCACGTCCCTACGCTCAAAGAGCAAGGCATTCCCTTGCAGTTTGCGACATGGGTCGGGCTGTTCGCTCCAGCCGGTACAC